>NZ_JBHTTQ010000062.1:0-43397 GCF_042794475.1 Streptomyces sp. NPDC056527 | reverse complement strand
GGTCTCCCGAAGGAGGCCCGGCCCCGCCGACGTGCGCCCGACCGGCCCGCGTGTCAGGTGGTCCGGCTGTTCCCCGCGGGACCGGCGAGCCCCAGGGCCGCCCGCGCGTCCGCGCCGACGTCCTCGGGCAGGGCCTCGAAGGCCACCTCGTACATCTCCCAGTAGGCGTCCGCGTCCGCGGACCGGGCCAGCTTGTCCCACTGCTTCGCGGCCGCGTCGAGCTCCTTGCCCAGGTCGGCGACCGGCTTCACGGCCGTACCGGACCAGCGGTGGCTCCTGAGCCCCTCGCTCGCGTCCACGATCGACGTGTGGACCCGCGCCGCCCACGCCTTGTTGGCCGCGAAGTCCCCGTCGGCGTCCTCGTCCGGCTCCTCGAAGACGGCGTTCTCCATGGGGTTGAGGTTCTGCAGGTAGTACAGCTGGTCGGGGTCGAGGGTGGTCTCGTCGGCGCGCAGGGAGCCCTTCAGCGGCTCACCGTCCTCGACGGCGAGCGTGCAGGTCACGGAACGGTCGCCGGTACGCCAGCTCTGCCGGCTCGGGATGTAGTAGTAGTCCCAGACGTGCTCGGGAATCGCCCAGTTGTCCATGGCGTACGCGCTGCTGATCTCGGCACAGCGCTCCTCCGCGAGCTTGTCCAGCCGGTCCTCCCCCGGCCACTTGTCGAAGCCGGTGACCTTGTAGCCGCCGACGACCTCACCGTCGTGCGGCTTCGCGCAGTCGACGATCGCGACGTCGGTCGTGTACGACTCCAGCTTGCCGTCGACCTCGAAGCACTCGCCCTTGCGCAGCGAGAACGCGGACTTCGAGCTCGCCGCCTCGTCCATGCCCTCCTTGAAGCTCTTCCACGTCTCGCCGAAGCCTCCGGTGACCAGGCCGAGGACCATCAGGAGACAGCTGAGGGAGGACAGGACGACGCCGGCTATCGCGAGGCCCTTGCCGGTCTGGTTCTTCCTCTTGATCTGCGGAAGGGCGATCAGGCCGAAGATCAGGCCCAGGGGCGGGATGCAGCAGACGATGCCGGAGACCAGGGAGGCGATGGCCAGGCCGTTGGTGGTGGGCGGCGGCGCTCCGTACGGGCCGGGAGCCGCGCCGGGACCGTAGGGCGCGTACGGGCCGTAGGGGCCGGGAGCGGCGTACGGACCCGCCGCGGGCGGGACGGCTCCCATCGGGTTCGACGGCTCGGGTGCGGGCCAACCGCGCCGGGGCGGCTGAGAATCCTGGGGCGGCTGGGAGGGCTCCACGACTACGGTGCTCCTGTTGGGGCGGGTGCGGGACAGCTGGAACGGCGCGAACGGCCGGAAACAGCCGGAAACAGCCGGCACAGACATGCGAACGGGCGCGCGCATCGTACGTGGTCCGAGGGCGGGGGCGGTATGCGGTCGGCATCCACGGCAATACGGGCGGAGACGGTACGAGCGGTCAACCGGCTCACATCACGGTGGGCGGGCACGCTCGGCACCGGGAGCGATGTCCTGTCCGCGGCGGGAGTCTGGCCGCTGCTGGCCTTTCTGGCGGACGGCGCGGAGGGCCCGGCGCGGGAGGAGCTGGAGGACGCCCTCGGCATCCGCGCGGACGAGGCGGCGGAGGCGGCACGAGGGCTGCTCGGGGCCCTGGGAGCGATGCGGGGGTCGGCCGCGGCGATCGGGCTCTGGACGAGCCCCGAGGTGGAGCTGCGCGAGCGGTGGGTGAGCGGCCTTCCGGAGGCCGCCCTCGGCCGCTTCACCGGTGACGCCGACGCGGACCGCGCGGCTCTGGACGCATGGGCCGAGGAGCGTACGGGCGGGCTGATCCCGGCCATGCCGGTCGGCCTGGACGAGGAGACCCGGCTGGTCCTCGCCGCCGCCCAGGCCGTACGGACACGATGGCTCCAGCCCTTCGAGGACGGTGAACTGGCGCCCGAGTCCGGCCCGTGGGCGGGGCGGTACCTGAACGGCCTGCGGCGCCGCACCTCGCTCCTCGACCGGGTCGGGGTCGCCCGGACGGCCTCCGGTCCTCTGACGGTCCTCAAGGTGCTCGGTGACACCGGCGTCGATGTCCACCTCCTCCTCGGAGAGGAGGAGACGGAGCCGGGCTCGGTCCTGAAGGCCGGGATCGACGTCCTGTCGGGCGCGTCCAAGGCCGTGCCGGGCGACCTGCTCCCCCTCGGGGAGCAGGGACCCGGCCTGAACGTCCGCAACGCGCGCAGCTACGACCGCGCGCCGACGCTGTGCGTCACGACGTCCCCGTTCTCCCTCACCGCCGACCACGACCTGCTGAAGTCCCCCGAGGTGTTCGGCCTCACGTCGGCTACGGACCGCCGCCGTGGTCACTTCCCGGGCATCAGCGCGTTCCCGCTCGCGATCGCCGAAGCCCGCCAGTCGGGCATGGCCCGTTTCGACGCGGAGGGCTTCGAGGCGGCGTCGGTCTCCGCGATGGGCGCGGTCGCGGGCGGGGCCGCACCGCCTCCCCCGCCGTACGTGGTCCGGCGCATCGACGTCGACTTCGACCGCCCCTTCGGCTTCCTGACCGTGCACCGCACCTCGCGGCTGGTCCTGACGGCGGGCTGGGTCGCCGAGCCCGTGGACCATGTCTTCGAGGACGAAGAGGACGACGAGGGGTTCGAGGCGTGAGCGCGACCCTCCAGGGACTGGCCGCCAACCCGACCGCGCCCGTGGACGTGCTCCTGCGGCTGCTCGACTCCGGGGACGGGGCCGTCCACTCGTCCTTGTGCCGGGGTCGACGGGAGATCCCCGACGAGGTCGTGGCGGCGATCCTCGCCCACCCGAACCCCCGCACTCGCGGAGGACTGGCACGCAATCCGTACGTCTCCGGGGAGCTGCGCGGCCGGGTCGTGGACGACGAGTTCTGGCTCGTACGGTCGGGCCTGGCGAGCGGCCCCGGTGAGGACACGTGGCCGCGGCACCTGCCGGACCATGTGATCGACCGGATGTACGCGACCTACGACGGCCAGGAGCTGGATCAGCTGATCACCTCGCGCCAGGCTCCGCGCCGTACCCTCCTCCGGTACGCCACGCACCCCTCGGCCACACTCCGCCGGTACGGCATCAACATGTGGCGACGGCTCTCCGAGGAGCGCCGGGCGGCGCTCCTCGCCGACCCCGACCCGGAGATCCGGGCGTCCGCCGCGAGGCGTCTGGAGGAGGACGACGCGGAGGAGATGGAGCGGCGGCTGCGAGCCATGCCCGGGACCCGTTCGCACGCCCACAGCCACATCCTCGTGAACTGCCGGCTCTCGCGGGCGGTCGTCGACGAGCTGCTGCTCGAACGCGGGGACGACGACCTGTGGTGCCTCGCGCACAACTACAGCACTCCCCCGGACGTCGTCGCCCACGTCGCCCGCGTCGGCGACCCCAAGGCCCGGCTGGAGGTCGCCGGACGCGAGGATCTCCCCCGCGACCTGGTGGACCTCCTCGCGCGCGATCCCGACCCGGAGGTCCGTACCGCCGTCTCGATGCGTCCCGAACTGACCGAGGACGAACGCGCGGCCGTCGACTACGTCGTCCCCCCGCTCACGGACTTCCGGCTGGGAGAGGACCCGTACGGTGCGCCGCTCTCCCACGCCCGGTCCGCCCATCCCCTGCTGCGCCGCCGCGTCGCCCGCAACCCGGACCTCCCCGCCGATCTCGTCGCCCTCCTCGCGGCCGACGACGACCTCGGCGTACGGGTGCTCCTGGCGCAGTTCCATCCCGGAGCGCCGCCGGAGCTGCTGCTCCGGTGCTACCTGGAGTACACGGGGTGGTACCGCGACCGGCTGCTCGAACTGCCGCGGTTCCCGGCCGTCGGCCTCGGCCCCCGTTTCGCGGCCGCCGAGGACCCCGCCGAACGCCTGCTGGCCGCACGCGACCCGGAGCTGGACCCGGTCGTCGCCGACGCGCTCACCTGCGACGAGGATCCGAGGATCCGTGCGGCGGCGGCCCGGAACCCGGCTCTTCCGCAAACGCGGCTTCATCAACTCCTTGAAGACGAGGAGTTGTCGAAGGACGCGGCCGCCAACCCGGCGCTTCCCCCGGAGACGATGTACCGGCTCCTCGGGGAGGCATGACGAAGGGGCGGCCGCCCGTCGGCGACCGCCCCCTCACTGCTCACGTTCTACTGTGCGGAAGGACTCCCGTTCAGAACTGCAGCGCCCAGGAGTCGATCTTCCCGGTGTCGAGGCGCGCGTTGTCGCTGACCCGGAGCTTCCACGTGCCGTTGGCGACCTCGGAGGAGGCGTTCACCGTGTACGTGGTGTTGATGTTGTCGGAGCTGCCGCCGGTGCCGTACCCCTTCAGCGTGTACGCCGTGCCGTCGGGAGCGATCAGCTGGACCTGAAGGTCACCGATGTAGGTGTGAACGATGTTCACGGGCACCTGGAGGGCGGAGGGCGCGTTGCCCGTGACACCGCTGACGGTGACCGGGGACTCGACGGTCGTGTTGTCGGCGATGGCGAAGTCCGCGGTGTTCTCGAACTTCTTGCCGGGCGGCGGGGTCGTGCCGCCGCCACCGACGAAGAGGAGGCGGTTCGGCGAACCGGTGCCGGGGCTGCCGACGACGTTCGGCGTGGCGGCGTTGGTCAGCGCCGTCGACACCTGGGCCGGGGTGGCCGACGGGTTGTCCGCGAGGTAGACGGCGGCCGCGCCGGCGACGTGCGGGGTGGCCATCGACGTACCCGAGATGGTGTTGGTGGCGGTGTCGTTCGTGTTCCAGGACGAGGTGATCGAGGAGCCCGGGGCGAAGATGTCCAGCGCACTGCCGTAGTTGGAGAAGCTGGAGCGGGCGTCGGTGTTGGTCGTGGAGCCGACCGTGATCGCCTCGGTGACGCGCGCCGGCGAGTAGTTGGAGGCGTTGGAGTTGTCGTTGCCCGCGGCGACGGCGTAGGTGACGCCGGACGCGATGGAGTTGCGCACGGCCTGGTCGAGGGCGGTGTCGACCCCGCCGCCCAGGCTCATGTTGGCGACGGCCGGCTTGACGGCGTTCTGCGTGACCCAGTCGATGCCGGCGACGACCTGCGCGGTCGTGCCGGAGCCCTGGTTGTTGAGCACGCGGACACCGACGATCTTGGCCTTCTTGGCGACACCGTAGGAGGATCCCGCGACGGTGCCCGCGACGTGCGTGCCGTGACCGTGGCCGTCCTGGGCGACGTTGTCGTTGTCGATGGCGTCGTAGCCGTTGAAGGCCCGGCCGCCGAAGTCGCTGTGGGAGATGCGGACGCCGGTGTCGATGATGTACGCCGTCACGCCCTGGCCCGCGCTGTCCGGGTAGGTGTAGCTCTGGTTCAGCGGAAGGGCCCGCTGGTCGACCCGGTCCAGGCCCCAGGAGGGCGGGTTCGGCTGCGTGCCGGAGACCTTGAAGACGCGGTTCTGCACGACGGACTTGACCGCGGGGTCGGCGGCGAGCTTCCTGGCCTGCGCCTCGCTCAGCTCGACGTTGTAGCCGTTCAGCGCCGACGTGTACGTCCTCTTGATCGTCGCGCCGTGCTTGGCCGCGACCGCCCGGCCCTTCGAGGTCTCCGCCTGGGCGGACTCGTCGAGGGTGACGATGTAGCTGCCCTCGATCGTCCCGGGGGCCCCGGCGTTGACGATCACGCCTTCGGCGGCGGCCTCGGCCGCGGTGGCCGGGAGGGTGGAGGCGGTGCCGAGGGCCAGGGCGGCGACGGCTATGGCGCTGGCGGCGACGAGTCTGCGCCGCGAGTCACGCATCACGGACATGTGAGGGATCCTCCTCATTGGTGGTGCGCTGCTGTGGGGGTACGGCAGGGACATGTCAAGAAGACGCGGAAGGTCCACGTCGATTCGAAAGTCCGGCTGCCGAGCGAAAGATTGACGGATCCATAGGAATCACACAAGGCCTGCGAGCGCCCCGTCACATGCGCGACACACCGCTGCCATGCTGATGACCATGACCACGTATTCCTGCCCCCGATGCCGAGTCCAGGCCCCCGCCGATGCCCTCACCTGGTGTTGTCCACAGTGCCGCGGCCCCTGGGACCTGGAGTTCGCCAGTGCACCCGTGTCACTCAAGTCCCTGGCGTCACGCGTGAATTCATTGTGGCGTTACGAAGAGGCGCTGCCACTGGCGACCGAGATCCCGCATGTGACCCTCGGCGAGGGGCGCACGCCCCTGGTCCCGCTCACCGATGCGGTTTCGGCCAAACTCGACTTCCTCATGCCGACGTTGTCCTTCAAGGACCGGGGCGCGGTCATGCTCGCCGAGCTGGCCCGGCGCCTCGCGCAGGGCGGCGGCCTGCGCCGCGTCGTCGCCGACAGCAGCGGCAACGCGGGCACGGCGATCGCCGCGTACTGCGCGCGGGCGGGCCTCGACTGTGTGGTCTACGTACCGGACGGCACGTCCCCCAAGAAGCTGGAGCAGATCAGGGCGCACGGCGCACGGCTGACCGTCGTCCCCGGCGACCGCGAGGCGACGGCGCGGGCGGCCCGGGAGGCCGCCGACGAGCCGGGCACGTTCTACGCCTCGCACGTCCACAACCCGCACTTCCTGCACGGCACCAAGACCTACGTGTACGAGCTCTGGGAGGAGCTCGGCGGCGTGCTCCCGGACACGGTCGTGGTCCCGGTCGGCAACGGCACCCTGCTCCTGGGCGCCGCGCTGGCCATCGAGGAGCTGTACGGCCACGGGCTCGTCGACACCCGCCCGGCCCTGGTCGCCGTACAGGCCGAGGCGGTGTCCCCGCTGGCCGCCGCGTTCCACGCCGGCGCGGAGGAGCTGACGGAACCGGCACCCGTACGCCCAACCCTCGCCGAGGGCATCGCGATCCCGAACCCGCCCCGCGCCCGCCAGATCCTGCGCGCGGTCCGCGAGACGGGCGGCACGTTCCTGACGGTGACGGAGGATCAGATCCACGCGGCCCAGCTGGACCTGGCGCGCCGGGGCCTCTTCGTGGAGTCGACGGGCGTGGCCTGCTGGGCCGCCGTGCGCGCGACGGCCCCGCGCCCGGGCCTGACCGTCGTGCCGCTGTGCGGGGCGGGCGCGAAGACGGGGCTCAGTCCGTCCAGTACGTATCGTGCTTGAGGAAGAACTCGGCCCGCTCGTCGTCGGTCATCCGCGCGACCGTCGACACCTTCTCGAAGTACTCCTCACGGGGCGCGCCCGGCGCGAAGAGCAGGAGCATGGAGGCGGGCGCGTCGGAGTCGTTGCGGAAGGCGTGCAGCCCACCCGTCGGGACGTACAGGAAGTCGCCCTTCTCGGCGTCGACCCACTGAGCGCCGTCGTAGAGCCGAACCGTTCCGTCCAGGACGAAGAACGTCTCGGAGATCGTCTTGTGGAAGTGCGTGGCGGGGCCGCCGGCCTTGGGGGTCATGTCGACCCGGTAGAGCCCGAACTCGCCGCTGGTGGAGGCGGTGGTGGCCAGGTAGTGCGTCCGGGTCCCGTTGGCGGCGGTGAGGTCGGCGGGCGTGCCTGCCGGGCGGAAGGCGGCGCTGACCTCGCCTTTCTCGCCGTGGTAGCGGGGTTCTGGGTACGACACGGGGATGTCTCCGTTCGCTGCGCGTCTCAGGGGGCGTCGTCGACTCTCGATCATGATCCCCCGGTGAGAAAATAGAGGAACCGGACAACACCGGACTCCCGCACATCACCCGGATCCGAACCACGGAGGTGGATCATGGGAGAGGCACGCGCGGTCATGGACCGTCTCACCGAGGCGATGACGACGCCGGACCCGGACACCAAGGTGATCGCCGACCTCTATGCCGAGGACGCCGTCGCCATCACCCCTGACGTGGGCGAGGTACGGGGACGCGACGCGATCGTCGAGTACCTGCGCACGATGACGGACTCGGTCCCGGAGGCCACGTACACGTCCCTGCACAAGTACGAGATCGGCGACACCGCGATCGACGAGGGCATCTTCAGCGGCCGGAACACGGGTCCGATCCTGCTCCCGACCGGCGAGACGCTGCCGCCGACGGGCAAGGAGGTCAGCATCCGCGGGGTGGACATCGCGACGGTCAGGAACGGCCGGATCGAGAGCTACCGCCTGTACTACGACCAGATGCAGTTCCTGGACCAGCTGGGGCTGCTGCCGGATGCCTGAAGGCGTCCGGCGCGGTGAGCCCGCGTGCGCGCAACCGCCTTGGCGTCAGACCCGGTTCGAGAGGTAGTGGTGCAACACGGGGCCCAGTTGCGCCAGCCACTGGTGGAGTTGGGCCTTGCGCTTGGCGTCGACCCGGCACTCGTACATCATCCCGCTGGGGTGGACGACGGCCACCATGAGGATCGCGCCACCGTGCGGGGAGGGGGCGTGGTGCACGGTGGAGACGGCGGCCCAAGGGAAGTCCATGACCTGGCCGTTGATCTCCAGGGACACCCCGGACGGGTCCACGATCACGGAGTTGCGCCGGTCGTGCGCCACGAACTCCGGCGGCGGCGCCCCGTACGGCCCGGGCACGGGCGCCCCGTACGAAAAGGGCGGGGGACCACCGTACGAAGCCTGGGGCGCTCCGTACGAAGGCGGTGCCGGCACCTGGGGCGCTCCGTACGGGGGCGGTATCGGTGTCGGGGGGCCGAACCCGGGCGGTGTTGTCATGTCCCCAGTATGGCCACCCGTCCCCACCCGCCCCCGATCAGCCCGTCCGCTCCGGTGCGGGGCCGAACGACTGGAAGGAGCAGCGGCCCGACGGGCGTCCTCTGCGGATCGATCGAACCGCGCGGGAGCCATTCACACTCCCCAGCCTTACGACCGCCGGTAGGATAGGCACCATGAGCGGTAGCAGGAAGTATTCGATCAGCCTGCCCGAGGAGCTCGCCGAGGCCGTACGCGCCCACGTCGGGCACGGCGGTTTCTCCGCCTATGTCGCCGAGGCTCTCGAACAGCGAGTCGCCATGGACAAGCTGCGGGAGATCGTCGCCGACTTCGAGACGGACAACGAAGAACTCACCCGCGAGGAGATCGAGGCCGCCCGCGCGCTGCTGCGCCACGACCACCGACAAGCCGGCGGGGCCGCCGCCTGATGCCTGGCACCGTACTGCTCGACAGCGAAGGACTCTCGAAGCTCTACCGCAAGGACCGCACCGTTGTGACCCTGGTCCAGGCGGCGTCGGAGGAGGGCGTCCGCGTCGCCACCAGCGCCATGACCACCATCGAGGCCGACTACGAGCGCATCCACCCGGCTCGCATCAAGTGGGTCCTCTCCCGCGTCGACGTCCGCGACGTCACCAAGGAGATCGCCGACCAGGCCGCCGCCCTCCTTCGCACCCATCACCTCCACGGCCACAAGCACGCCATCGATGCCGCTCTCGCCGCCATCGCCCGCAACGCGCCTCAGCCGGTCACGGTCCTCACCTCCGACCCGGAGGACCTGACACTCCTGTGCGGCCCTTCCGTGGAGGTCGTCAAGGTCTGAGACCACGTGACCGCCACCCCGGCCGGCAGAGCATTGCCACCGCATCGCGGGATCGAGGACTCCCTGCGGACATACACCTGTGCCCGACCCGCCTATCGGCGAGTCGGGCACAGGTGTCGACATACCGTCAGACGTTGAAGCGGAACCTGTAGCGCAGAGCTCCCACCTGCGGAAACGCGCGTTCTACGGTGGGCATCCCAGCACCATCCCAGCACGGGCGTTCTATCCCAGCACCACTCAGGCCAGCCAGTCCTGGTACGCCTACACAGCCTGGTTGCCGACGCTCGGGCTCACCTCGTCCAACGGCAGGGACACTACCTCCGAGGTCACGGGCCTCATGGCATGCTGCAAGACTTCCCGGCAGCGCTCCCACGAGCCTGGCAGCAGATGCCCATAGATGTCCACCGTCGTCTTGACCGAACGGTGTCCGAGCCAGCGTGACACCTCGTGGATCGGCACACCATTGGCCAGGGCGGTAGACGCGAAGAAGTGTCGCAGGCTACGAGGCGAGTACTTGGCCTTGCCGTCCAGGTCCACCAGGTCGGCAAGGAGGCATGCCTTCTTGAACTGGTAGCCGTAGGACGCGATGGACGGCATCACTCCGGCGCCAGGCTGGCGCGGAGCGAAGAAGGTCTCGAGTCGTATCCGTTTGCCCTTCTGCCCAGTGAAGATCACAGGCACTGGCTTCCACCTGCGGAGATGAGTGTCAATCTCCTGCTCGACGAACAGGGCGGTGGGAACGTCTCGGCACTCCTTCTCCAGCCGATGCTTGAGGGGGACGAAGGGTGTCTGGCAGCCCATAAGGTGCGCCTTGGCACTGACCTGCCATCGGATCCTGACGAAGCCAGACCGCCTGCACTCGTTGGAGAAGGCCAGGGCCTCGCTTGGTCGCTGGCCTGTGCCGGCCTGAAGGTACACAGCGAGGCGGAACGGTGGTGTGATGTGCGCAGCGATCAAGTCCACCTCGGCTGGCGTCGGCACTGCGTCCTCGTCCACTGCCACAACATCCCTACGGGATATCCGGATGCCTCGGGCAGGGTTCTCCGTGATCCGCTTGTCTACGACGGCCGCCTCCATGATGGCGGCCACCATCACCATGCGGTCGTTCACCGTCGAAGCAGCCAGCCCTGCACCGCCCCGGTAGATGTCCTGGACGAACCTCTCAAAGTCCCGCCGCGCCAACCCAGCCAGCGGCTTACGACCAAGGCTCGGCACGAGATTGTTGCGAACGAACCCTTCGTAGTTACAGCGGGTCGCCTCAGCGACAACTCGTCGCTCGAGCCACTCCTCGGACCAGACCTCCAAAGACACAGCGCTGCGGGCAGGATCGACGGACAGGCGAGTCTGCTTATCTTGCTCCACGGCGGCAGCGAACGCGTCCGCACCGTCCAAGCCGATCCTCCGCGGAAACGACTTCTCCCGCTGCCGCCCCCGTCTGCCGCCCGACTCCCGATACCTCACAGTCCACGCATGGCCGCACCTTGGGCGCAAGCAGGGGTAGTTCCCGTCTCGGGCATCCCGCTTGCACCTCTGAAAAACGCTCGCCATCCGCCACCCCGATCTCCCGGACCCCTGCCCTTCAAATCGTGACCACCGCTGCACGCGTGAGCAAGAAGGACGCCACCAATCCACCCTTTTCGACGAACATGCACCTGTGCATATTGATCAGAAACCTATTGGTTTCGCCCGTCAAGGATGTGGCGGACATACGGGGGATTTGAAGTAGCCAGTGAAGAGGCGCGGTTGCCCCTGTCGGCCGTGGAGGAACCTGCAGGTCTCGGTGGCGAGTTCAGCCTGATTTCAGTCCCGTGGGTGTGAGGAAGATTGCGCCTAAGATCGGCGTTGACCAGCTCGTCGAGGTTCAGCTCGGGTCAATACGAGGGTAGGAAGTGCAGTTCGACCTGTTCCTTGTGGCCGACGAGCCAGGACCAGACGGCCTTCGAGCAGTGAGCCGGGTGCCAGTCGACGATCAGGTCCACCTTGCGGTCAAAGTGGCCGCCGAACCGGGCGAGGAAGCGGCACGTGGCCTTCGCCCAGAAGGTCTCGGTGAAGACGATCAAGTGCATACGGCCCTTGGCGCTGATCGCGAACATCGCGTTCACAGAAAACCGGATGCCGGTGCGGCGGACCACCGGCGTCGCGCCTTCGGCGCCCCAGGTGCGGCCGGTGACCTGGTCCGAGCGGATCCCGACCGGGTCACCAAAGAGGACTTCGGCGTTGTCCGCCTTCGCTCTGGCCCGGATCGCCGGCCAGGTCCCTCGCACCAGACGCGAACGGCCTCCGGATCTTGTTCGACGGCCCGCTTGTCCCGCCGCGAGAACCTCAGACCCCCACCGCTTGAGGTACTTGCCCACACCGGGCCGGTGAAGCGGACCCGGACCTGCTTCACTGACCGCCGTTTCGAGCGACCCTAGGGGTAGAACTGAGGAGCAGAGTCAGCAAAGTATAGAGCTCATCAAGCTGATCTACTTCCCTTCCGTGGCTGTTTTGGTTGCCCCTCCGTGCCTGGTGATGCGGGGACGGAATCGCATGCGGACTGCTCCATGACTGAACGCCGCATCAGTCGACCTGCTGGACCAGATGTACGCCTCACCAGGAGTGAGTCTTGCCATCGCCTCTGCGTTCAGACCGGACAGCGAGGCGTTGGCTTTCTGAACGTGCTTAAGCCACGCCGGAGAAGTGAACTTGTGCAAAATGATGTGGTTCGAGAGCTCAATGAGTTGGACAGGTACTGATGGGGGGTCCTGGCTAGCGACCAGAATACTCATTCCTTTGTGTCGCATTTCACGTACCGTCTCCACCAACCCTGCGACAAGATCCGGACTCTCGATGTACTTGTGCGCCTCATCGAAAACCACCAACTTGTTGAAGTGTTCGTCGTCATTCTTGGCCTCGGCGAACAGCTGCATGAGCACGACGAACAAGCCAAGGGCCTCGTCTTTTTCGATGAACTCATCCCGAAGGTCAACGATGATGAGTCGCCCAGGGCGAACCATGGCGGTGAGCTGAGTAGAGTCGTCGATGTACTCGGCCGCGAGGTTCAGGCGTTCCTGTGCAAGCTGCTTCAAATGGTCCTGGAGCCCTGACTCGGCGACTCCCTGTCGGATGGCGGCGAGACTGAGGTCTTGACGGTGTGTCCGCATAATCCGGGTGAGTTGGCGAATGTACGTCGACTGGTTTCCCACCGCCCCCATGAGGAAGCGCCAATGTGCAGCCTGGAGTTCCCGCGATGAGAACTTCAAGGGCTCTACCTCAATGTCGGGGTACTCCGCGCGACGTTGCTCCACCTGGTCTGCTGGCGCCAAGAGAAGGACATCTTTGAGCGCCCGTGGTCTGGCTCCGTATCGCTCTTCGAGGATCTTCAGTTGCTCTGTCTGATCATTGGGCCGGACCATGCTGGTGAACTCAGGTGCATAGTCCTGGGTTTGACTGTAGTGGAAGACGATGGTCGCGAGCGGGTGCGGAAGTCGATTGATCGGAGGCGCGGAAAGTGATGCCATCTCCATGATGCTTCCGAGGGTGTAGCTCTTCCCTCCGCCCTGGACGCCGAACAGACTAATGGTGTGCGTTTCATTGAGATCCAGGGCGATGGAGCGTCCTGCGACATCGCCAAGAACACCGTACTGAGGCGAAGGGTTCATCACCCCTAGGAAGACGTCGGGAACCGCAGCGGTCAACTGGGCTGGCGCGCCGACGGTCGGATCCGAGGGGAAACCGGCCGTGTCGACCACCGTGGGCGGGGAAAGTTCCGTCGCCGCGGTACCACTGTTGGCTACTTGGGATGCTCCGCTCCGCTCGGGTTCACATACCTCGGCAGGCTCGGGAGTATCTGAGAATGAAGGCTCCGCCGCACTCGCGGCAGACGGGTTCTCCGACGGTGCGGGAGCCGGCTCCGCATATGGGCCTCTCACCTCATCCGGAACGCATGCGAGGTCGCGAGGCATCTGCTCGTCCCACGTACCGTCATCCGGCACTCGGAATGCGGCGTCAGCAAGTCGGGGAACCGTTAGAGAAAGCGTTGAAAGCGTCACCGGCGCATGCGTGCTCTCGGCATTGGTGCCCGCTGAATCCGACTCGATATCTTCTCCCGAATCGCCCACGTGTGCCGGTGCGGGGTAAACCGTGGGAATGGCCTCGATGAGTTCTCTGATGAGGTTCAGACCGATCCGATGGAACTCTACTCCATGCTCGTCCTCACGGTCGGTGCCGGAGCGTGCGAGGTCGAAGATCAGGCCGCTTCGCGTGAAACTCAGCGTGTAACCCTTATCCAATCGGTCCAGCAGGTCTGATGCCTGCTCGTACGCAGTGGCAGACATCGAGCCGTGTCGCAAGGCTCGTTCGAGGTAGAAGCGCAGCATTGACTCCAGAGTGAGATTCTTAACGCTGCGATCCACTCGGTCAGGTACGGCGCGGTGCGGGTCGAACGCAGCCGCCAATACCTCCTGACTGCGATCGATCTGTTCAGCAACCTTCAACTTCAGCTGCTGGTAGGCGCCTACGTCATGCAGGGCGGTGTAGCACTTGACCTCGACAAGGCGGCAGGTGATTCCCTCAGTCTGTTCGTCAAGGTGGAACAGTGCGAGGTCACTGCGCTGAAAGGATAGGGCTTCACCCAGTTCCTTGGATTGTTTCCTGGTTTCGTTGTACAGGTCCAGATGGGCATCGAGCGGGACCACAATCTGATTGCTGAGCACACCCTGGTAGTCCAGGTAAAGCCTGGCTAGCGCAAGTCCGAGGACCTCGGTGCGCTGAGAGGTTGCTGAAGAGGCGAGTTTGAAACCAAGGTTCCCCGACAGCAGCCGCAGCTGCTCGAAGAACGTCTGCAGGTGCCGCTGCTCGACATCGAGTCCGTGCTGCGCGGCAGTGGGAGCGAGGAGCGCCCGCAGTTCCTCCACGGACCGAGAGCTAACGATGATCTGATGCGCAAGGCCGCTGCCCGTGCCAGGCGCGAAGTCGATCAGATACTCGGGCTGCCCGGTGTTGCCCGAGTGGTCGAAGTATTCGAGCCCAAGGGCCCGGTCGACGGTGACCACCCAGTCACTCACCTGGTGCGCCTGGTACAGCAGAGCCCGGTCCGCCGCCTCCAGGGTGAGTGTGGTGCAGGGGACGTGGAGCGCGGCGTTTCCTCCGGTTGCCACGGTCGCTGCCGCTATTGCCAACAGTTCGGGCAGCTGGCCCATCAGCTGTGCGAGGTCCTCGCCTTCCTCTACTGCCAGAGCGGGACCGAATCGGGGGATCTTTCGCCAGATCGCTTCGCCCGCGGATTCGGTGTATTCCGAGGTGGCGGCCTGCACCAGACCGTGGACAGGCGCGCCGGCAATCCGCCGACGCTCCGTGGACCCGTGGTGTTCACCGCCGAAGGCGTCCATCAGTACGGTGAGGTGGGCACTGAACTGCTCTGAGTTCTGCTCGAATTCCTCAATGGAACGCACCGAGAAGGCCAACTTCGAGCGGAGCGTGCTGCCCCCCGCGTCAAGGAACGCCTCAGCTTCCGCAGTCGTAGCCGCACGCTGAGCACTCAGAAGCTCACTGAGTGCACGTCCAGCCTCCGGAGCCTCGGGATCCGGCACACACAGCCGGATGTCGTAACTAAGGTCCCGAGTGAAGGGCCGGCGCTGCAGCTCGAGGAGCATGGCCGCGAGCAGCTCCCCGCTGTTCGCGTTGACGGCGTTGAGGACCAGCGTGTGCACATACGGATGGAGCCGGATATAGCGCTCCACCCGGTCGGCCAGGTGTTTGCCGGACAGCCCGCTGGCGCCGCTGCCCATACGCTCAGCCGCCTTGGGTACCTGCAAACCCTCGGCCAATCGGCCGAGCAGTCCACGCGGATCCTCGTGCTCGCTGGGTAGGAAGGCGCCCCAATAAGGGGTCAGATCTTCGGCCGCGACCATCAGCCGCCCATCGCGTCGGGGCACGGCGTAGGGGAACCCGAGCGGCGACAACGCGCTGAGCAGCGAGTCCCTGGCGCCTAGCATGTGCGCCCGGTCAGCTCCAGCTAGGCGGGCCAGCCAGTCCCGACCCAGATCTGCCCAGGTTGCCAACCATAGAGCCCGCAAGGGGTGTGTCGGGGAGACGAGCAACACGGTGTCCCGGCGCCCGACGCCGTCGGTGAGGGCCACCTCCACACAGTCGATCTGCTGAAGCTCAGCCAGCGCGGCAAGAGCTGCACCCCGGCCTTCGTCGACCACGCGCTCCATGTGCCGTAGCTGCTCGGCCACCAACTCGGTGTACGACTCCGCATACGCCACAAGGCTCGGCCGCAGGAGGTCGAGGTCGTGGGCTTCGGTGACGAGGCCCTCGCCCTCCGACTCTTCATTGCCAGCGCCGAGAACCGCGTCGAAGTAGGCTCGCCGGGCTCGGAGGAAGACCGCGTACGCCTCGGCTGCGCGTGGGCCAAGGCCAGCCCCCACTGCAGGAGCATCCTCGCGGCTCGCTTCTGTGTCCTCTCCTGGAGCAAGTGTGATGCGCCATTGTCCGATTGCCTCAGGCGCGACGAGGATCGACTGCTGCACGGCAGTCAGCCGGGGAGTAAGCCGGACCTCCGCCCCTCCCACCGAGCCGATGCGGGCCTGCAGTACGCCCGCCGGGCCGCGCCCGCCGGCCTTCCAGTAGATGTCCTTCAGCATGACACGAGCCGGGTCGTCGCCGTTGATGAGCGCATTGAACTGCAGGGTCCGCAGAGCCTGGGTGGCACCTTCGAACCGGCCAACGGACCGCTCTGGCGGTTCCTCGGTCTCCGCGTCGGGGACGACGTAGAAGCGCTCGCTCTCACCGCCCCGACCACCCAGGCCAGCCGATTCTGTATGGAACGCCTCGCCCTGGCCGTCGAGCGCCGTGACCTTGATGTAGTGCCAACCCTCGTCGAAGTCGACACGGTTCAGCTTCTTCAGAACGGGCTTGAACTCCTTCTTGGCCCTCTCGCCAACGGCCAAGTGCGTCATCTGCCCGATGGGCCCACTCCGCTCCGAGCAGATCTCCACACGGAACCGCTGGAGCCCATCCACTCTCCGAGGGTCGGGATCCACGGTGAAGCGAGCTGTGATCTGGCTTACACCTCTGGGGCCTGCCAGCAGATAAGGCTGTCCGGCGATCGACTGAAGCTCGACATGCTCGTTCAAATCTGCGGCGACATCACCAGCCCTGGGCAGCTCCAGTTCCTGAACGTCAATCGCGACTCCCACCAGCTGCCGCTCTTTCAGCCGCCAGTTCCCGAAAGACAGTCCCCAGTTCTCCCGATCGACGACGATGCGCCGGGTCCAAGATGCCGGGTCATCGAAACCCGAGCGCGTGGCAAAATCCGCGAACTTCTTGGTGAATTCCTCATCAGTGAAACCCAGTTCAAGGACTCTCTGTCGCTCTGAACGGGACGAGAAGGTGATCTTGGCAACAAGTTCGCTGTTGCGCCTGGCCCTGTCGGGCAGCTCACCAGGGTCGGAATAGAGCCCAAAATCGGGCACAAGTCCGAAATGAAACACTGCGGCGCCGGCCACCTCGAGGCTGAAGCCATTAGCCTTCAACGTGAGGAGATATCCGGAGCGTGCCCGCGCAGTTGCCTGATCCACGCCAAGCAGTTTGAAGAGCTCTTCCACGCTGCTCCGGACCTGCGGAGGTACCTCCTCCAACAGTTTTTCGGCCAGCAACTCGTACGTATCCGCCAGCAAGACCTCCTCAAAGGTGGCGATCCCGAAGGAATCCTCGGCGCTAGCCCGAAGCCCCGGCGGAACGAAGACCAGGAGCGGGCCCCCGTTGCCGGCCTGCTCCTCCTCGCTGCGGTTCCGCAGTTCCACCAGTTTGGTGCTGGTCACGGCGGCCTCGCTCAGCGGTCCGCCGGCGTGGATGTCCTTCGCCGCGGCGAGTAGACACACGGTGGCTCCGGTGACCGCGCCGCGCAGTCTGAGCACCAGCCGGGCGGCGATGTCCGAGTCGAGTTCAGTGACGCGCACGCAGTGGCCTGCACCCCGCTCGCGCAGGAGGCGTGCCAGGCGGGGCACAAGTACATCTTCCAGGGCGCCACGCAGGTCCTGTGCGGTCGGTTCGATCAGGCCGCTGGTGCTTCCGCTCATCGGGACGCCCCCGAAGCGGCCGGAGAGCCGATGACGTAGCGAGGAGTGATCGTCTGTGTCAGGTAGGCATCTGACATGTCCTGGTAGTAACCGATCTCTCTCAGGCGGTGGAGGAACGCCGCAGTGTTGGAGCGCAGGGCCGCCTGATCGGCGAGTTCGGCTCCGGAGAACCCGTCGCCGTGCGGAAGCCGGTCGATGTGAATGCCGTAGCGCTCAATGAGCAGGTCAATAAATTCATCGACGCGTAGTGGCGCAGTGTGGTGGTTCCCGTCAGGTCCTGGCCGCAGCAGGGAAATCTGGAGCAGCATTTCCAGCAGTCGGCTGTCGAGGACGAATCGCCGCTCTCCACGGGTGCCCCGCGGTTGGGCGAGTAGTGCGCCAGGGCGGTTCTTGAGCAGCATGGAGTCAAGGCTGTCGACGACGTAGCCGCGATGGTAGGCGCCCCGATAGTGCATCAGAGTCTCGATATAGGTCTGGAAGTCGTCCAGACTGAGCGAGGCGATCTGCTGCACTTCACCGGGCAGGTCCTCATCCGCTTCGAGTACAGCGGCGAGGCGGCTGGCGAAGTAGGCGTCGCGTTCGAGCTTCTGCGCCTTGCCGAGCAGAGGCAGGACCTCTGCTACGGAGAAGTGGCCGCGCCCTGTCGGATAGCTCAGCTTCTTCTTCTTCATCACCAGGTAGTCGGCAAACTCATCGAGCTTCCGTACGGTGTAGGTGGCTTGCACGAAGGCGGGAATGCGCCTATACCACAGTCCCGCGCTGCGCTGGGCGAGTGCCGCCGCTGGCGATTCGGGAACCCCGTCGACATCTACGAACATCAGGACCCGGTGGGGGCAGGGATGGCTGTGGTGCGCACCTCCATGCCCGGTGGCGCAGCCTGGCTCGACCCGCCCGTCCTCCACTGCTACGGGAAGCAACTTCATCATCCGCAGGTGGTAGAGGCCTAGGTGGAAGGCGAAGAGCACCTTCAGGTAGTCCACGAGTACTGTGCGCGGCATGTGCGTGCGGTGGTAAAGCAGCTTCATCACGTCGTCGGCGAGCAGTCTCGCCGGCTCAGCGCACAACTGTGGGTACGATGTTCGCTTCTTGCTGTCGTCCGGACGGTCCTCAACTTGGCCCGAGACGGCAGTCACCAGATGGAACAGCGCCTGGGTCTCCACGTCGGTGTCGGGTCCGGGCGTGATCCGACCGGTCTGCCGGTCCACGTCGGAGAAGAAAAAGCTCTGCAGCTCCTTGAGCGCGTATCCCCCGCCGATGGCGGCCAACATCTCGTAAAGCTGCTCGTCGGCACCGTAGGGCCGGGAGCGGCGGCTATTACGAAAGCGGTAGGTGAAGCCGTGCAGCGGCCGGGGTCCGGCCACCGCCTCGTTCGCGTTCCCCCGGTTCACGAGGTCCAGCAGATGAGTGCTCATCCACCGGGCGGTGGTGTCTTGGTCAAACCCCGCGAAGGACTCCGGGTGGTCAGTGACGAGGGAGACAAAGTCGTCGACGCTCAGCTCACCGGCCCGGCGGATCCGGCTGGGCCGCCCTTGGTGCCACAACCGAGCGAGAAAGGCCGTCAGCACCCGGTCCATGTCCAGAGTCTTATAGTCCAGGCGGCTCACCCCGGGATGCCGGAATTCCTTGTCCTTGCCCGTCAGCGCCATGGGGACTCCTCCTCCTGGGCGGAGCCCGCAATGGTCTCCATGTGCAGCATGCCGTTCTCCCCACGCCGGATCCGGTGCAGGTCATGGCCGTGGGTGGTCAGCAGCACCTCCTGATAGGGCACAGCTGCCAAGGTGTTCTTGAAGACAGCCAGGGCAAGCTGGCGCCCTCGCGCGTCGGCGGCAGTGGGACGGTACCCCTGCGCGAAGCGCTCAAGGAACTCGAACAAGTCGAGCCGGATGATGAGTTCAGCCAGTTCGGTCCCGGGTACGGCGGGGTCGCGGTAGCTCAACAGCAGCGACTGGCTGCTGCTCTCCACATACGATGAGGTCCCGGCCTGACTAGCGGCCAGGCTGAATCCATCCGCCGGGAACAGCCGGTAGCTGCGTACCGTGCCGCGCGGCACCTCCCGCACCTGCAGGGCGAGCGCGTCGCCCAACCGAGAGGGAGCCGCGAGTCCCTCCCCGCGGTTGAGAGCAGCCAGCAGCCCGGGCAGTGCCGCCCGGGCCTGCGCGGGAGAGGAGAGCAAGTCCAGGAAGCGCAGCGCGGAGCGGTATGGAAGCATCGCCTCGGAACGTTCCTCGTCGTACGCCTCGAAATACAACAGCCGCCGGACCCCATCCAGGTACGCCCGGTGCGCGGTGCGCTGCTCCGCTCCGGCGGAGGCCGACCGGGACAACCGCTCGAACTGAGCTGCCAGCAGCTGCCGATCGCGGTGCCCCCGTCCGTCGACAGCCACCATCGCCCGCTCGTCCAGAAGCCCCGTGTAGTCCAGCTTCCGGTCGAGCTGGGGTTGCGGAACGGAAGCGACATCGACCTGCCGCAGTAGCCCGAGTAGCCGGTCCTGCTCGACCGGGGCGCCTTCGGGGGTGGGCGATGCCCCCATGAAGGCCGAGAAATAGAAGCTGTCGATGGCCGGCTGTGCCTCGCCCGTGGTGTACAGCTCGTGGATCTCGACGCAGTCACGGCCGGAAGTAAGGGTGTAGGCGAGCGCGGAGCGCAGGTCGCGCAGGGTGATGTGTAGTTGTCCACGCAGTCGTGTCAGCTCGTAGATCCGCCGCAGCCGGCTCTTCACCTGGGGTCCTGCCACGGGGTGGCTGAAGGTCTGGGCATTGTGCCGGGCATAGCAGGTGGCGACGAGGTCGCAGGAGGCACAGGCGTCCCAGAACTGCTCGCGAGTCATCAGGTCGGCCATCCGCTCCAGGATTGACTCTCCGTCCTGAGCCTTGCCCTCAGCGTCCTCGACGCGGGCGGTGACGTCCCGGGCGTTGAGGTTGATGACGGCGACCGTGTCTCCTGTCGTGCTTCCGGCCAGCCCGGCGCCCACGAGGGCGGATAGCTTAGGGAAGCGGTCCTGCCTGTGGCTGAGAAAGTCCACGAGGCGGCCCTCGTTGACTGCGATCAGCCGGGTCTGCCCTGTCCCCCGCCAGGCAGATTCATCCTCTCCTGTGTACGGAGCGAAAAACTCCTCCAGGACCAGGTCGCTGTCGCTGTCCTCCTCGTCCTGACTGCCGTCGTGGTTGGTGCGGAACTCTTGCTTGCCGAGCTTGAAGTCCGCGCCGTTGGGGCGTGGCGGTCCGAAGACAGCTCCCGCGTCTCGCGCCTGCTGCTCGAAGCGCTCGAGGAACGCCGTCTTGCCGTCGCCCGCGTTCCCGGTCACGACGACCAGGGTGTGCTTCCCGTCTCTCAGGGCGGGCAGCAGCTTGTCGTCGAGAGCGGTCGCCACGTACACCTGCATGCCTTGCGGGTCCAGGCCCCGGGTGCCGCGGTTGCTGCGACGGCTCTGGCTGTAGAGGGTCTGTAGATGCGTGACATACGGGTTGGTGTTCGGTGCGGCAGCCTCGGCCTTATCCTGGACGATGGGCGCAGGTAGCGCCGGCCGTGGCGTGCTCAGCGGTTGGATCCGCGCCGATTCCAGCCGCTCCAGCGCTGCGAGCAGGTCCCCGGCGGAGGCGAATCGCTCGCTGCGGTATGGCGAGATCGCCTTCAGCAAGATCTCCACCAGGCCAGGCGCCACATTCCCGAAACCGCTGTACAGCTCCCTCGGGTCGATAGCGCGCACACCGGGCGGTGGGTTCGGTGTGGACTGCCACGGGTACTGCCCCTGGGTGAGCGCTTCGTACAGCGTAATGCCGAGCGCGTAGAGGTCGCGGTCGGTGTATGCACTGCCGTCCGCGGGAAAGTCCGCGAGGTCCGGCGGCAGGTAGCGGGGCGTGTTCCCGGTGTGTCCGGGCGAGGAGTCGGCCATCTTGGAGATGCCGAAGTCGATCAGCTTGACCCCGTCGTCGGTCCAGAGCAGATTGCTGGGCTTGATATCGCAGTGCCACACCCCATGAGCGTGGATGTGCGCGAGTCCCCGCGCGGTGTCCACCGCGAGCCGTCGCACGTCCTCGGGCCCCAGCCGGCCCGTACGGATGATCTCACCGACGTCCTTGCCCTCGACGTACTCGAAGACGATGTATGGATAAAGGTCCGGGTGCGGCAGCCGGTCCGCGTCAATGACCGCCACCACATTGGGGTGCGGGTCACCGCCCAGTCGCTCCAGCGCGGCGAACTCGCGCTGCAACGCCTCCATGGGCGAATCCCGGTCGCGCAGGACCAGCTTCACCGCCCGGTCAAGGTTCCTTATGGTGTCGTACATCTTGTAAGCAACACCGCTTGCCCCCGGCAACCCCATGCGGTTGCGCACCAGATACTTGGTGCCGAACTGGGACTCTGCGGGCAGGTTCTTGAAGAAGTTCGCGTCCCGGGGCGCATCTTCGCCGCCGCTGGCACCCCCGGCAGCAGGCGGTCCTGTGGGCGGCTGCCGAGGCGGCATGGCTCCTGCCGAACCACCCGTGCGCTTGACCGGCGTGCGCTGGGCGTTCACGGCCAGGTCGAAACGGCGCAGCGCCTCACCCACCGTGGGGGGCCGATCCCCGGGAGCGGCGGCACAGAGGAGTTGCAGCCAGTGCGTCAGCTCCAGCCGCACTCCGGCCTGTTCCAGCAGGCTGACGGGGAGACGGCTTCCGGGGTCCGCCTGCTCGGTGGCGGAGGCGAACGGCGTTGATCCGGCGAGCAGTTCGAAGGCGATCACACCAGCGGCGTACAGGTCCGCAGCGGGACCCATGGCTGTGGGATCGGCGTGGCACTCCGGGGCCAGATAGGCCAGGTCTGCGGCGGCCCGCGCTTCCCGCATCACCGTGTGGCCCCGCTTCTGGGCGGTCTTGGCGTAGTCGAAGCCGGTGAGCATCGCCCGGCCGTCCTGGGCCAGGAGGACCGTAGCGGGACTCAACTCCCGGTGGGTGATGTGGCGATGGTGCGCATGGGCCAGGCCGAGCAGAATGTGCCGGATCACTCGCAACTTGGCGTCAGCGGTGAGCGCGTCGGCAGACCCACTGAGATGAAGGCGCAAGGCATGCCCGGGCACGTCGTCGTAGACGGTGACCCAACCGCTCTCGTCCTCGGTCGAGAAGAAGTCCCGTACCCCGACGATGTGGGGGTGAGCGGGGAGCTTGCCGAGCGCTTCGTAGGCGACACCAATCTTCTTCTGCTGCAGCGCACGTTCGGCGGCGGGCGCGTACGGGTCAGCAGCGCGCACGGACAGCCGCACAGTCCCCGATCCGCGCACGGCCGCCGCGTTGCGGGCGCGGTATTCATCCAGGACGTCGATACCGGGGGCGCGCTGCGACTCACTGAGCCGCTCGATGACCTCCCAGCTACCGAAACGCAGCGGGCCGGATGGCGGCTGGGAAGCACCGGTGAGGGCGCTCACGATGGTTGCATGGTGCGCGGACACATCCGCGTCGACCGGGCGGGTACCGGTCGGTACGCTCGAGACGTCGGCGAGGCGAGGGATCAGGTCCGGCAAGATCACCGTCGCCTTCTCGTCTCGCTGATCGGCGGTACGGTCGATCAGCGCCGCATCCGGGGCGGACAGCACGACCAGCGCAGCGGTGTACACGCGGGACAGCCTCAGATCGGCGTCCTGCAACAAGCTCTTAAGCTGCTTGGCATGCCCGCGCAGCTTAGGCAACGGGCTCTTGAACGGGGCACGGCCGGCCGGACACCAACGGCCCCCCTCCACCTCGATCCGGCCCCGCGTGCCCTTCACGTCGATGGCGAACACGGCGTGGCCGGTGACCACTACAAGGTCAACCTCGAACAGTTCGCCCCGGCGCGGAATCTCCAAGGAGTGCAGCACGGTCCAGTCATCCGGGCCGTGATCGCGCAAGTACGCGATCACCTGACGCTCGGCGTCGTTGACGGCCTCCCCCACCGCGATGACCCTGGCACCCATCAGACAGCGGCCTCCTTTTCGATCGCCTCCGTAAGGAGTGCGAGAGCTTGGTCTTCGAGCACGTCGGCGCGGTCGCGGTCGCGGTATGCCTGTCGGACGGTCTCGGCAATGCGGGTGCGGTCGGCGGCGGTGGCGAGCGGAATGGGAAAGGCCTTCAACATTCCCCTATGCAAGCTCTGCGGACCTGAACCAGCCATCATACTTCTGAACACTCGAAGTGCCGCCTCTGACCGGAGAAAGCTAAAGAGAAATGCCCCCGAAATATCGCTAGAACCAGCAGAGATCCGGAGAAAATGCTGGCTGTATGCATGAGGAAGCCACCGCCCAGTCACCATCATTGCCCTGCCCAGCAGACCATTCTCACTAGGGAGCCCTTGAGCCCCAACCATGACGGTTTCATCAGGCACAAAGCATTGCCTGGGCGTGTGCGCACGACTCAGCACTCGACCATCCTCTGGACGATTCCACCACCCTTGACGCTGCCCCACCAAGAGCGTTCCACCGTGCTCGTAGTCGCTGTCAATTCTTTTAAACATGGGCCCAGTGGACAGGAGTCCTCCCTCACAGATGTCACCCAGAGTTCGAGCCTCCACCGAGGCCAAAGCAGCGGTAATCTCCGAAGCACGCCTGCCATAATTCATAGCTCGAAGCGACATCGACCCCAAGCCCGTAACGGCAAAGCCGAGGTCACGCTCCTGCTGGTGCCAGCGCAGGTCGTTCAGCTCGGGAAGGCCAACGCTCTTAAAGAAGTCCTCCGTCGCGGCTACGACCCCCTTCTGAAAGGCGGTACGCAACAGGGATGCTTCCTCAACCAGGTCGTGAATCTCCTGTTCCAGATTCTCGCCGAACCGCGGCACCGGAAGCCCCGCGATGTGATGCGGCTCGATGTGCTGAATGATCGCCCCATATGCCGAGCTTGCGATCATCGGGACGCCGTACGGACTCCGTAGGAACGTGTACAGGTAACCCGAGAGCATGCGGCCGTTCCTCGGGACGACCTTCATGACGTGCTGAGACGACCAAATCCCCTTCATGTCAGAGCGGACATAAGCCATGCGACCGATCGTTCCGGAGCACGAGATCAGGGTCATTCCCGGCTCGATCTCCAGATACGGAAACTTGTCCGCAACCTCTTTGCTCAGCCGCGGCAAGAAACTGAAGTCCGCCTCCATCATGTCCGCGCTACCAAGGAACGGCACCGTGTGCTCGGGATCATGCAGATAGATCCGGCTGAACTTCGGTCCGTTGAAGATCCCGCCGTTATGCCCTGCCGTCACCTGTGACAGCTTTTCCGTCCGCGAAAGCCGCTCCAGCAGCTTCTTAGCCTCCTGCGCCCCCGACAGATACGGCGCCGGGTCCAGACGGAAGCCCTGCTCGGCGAGCCAAGCCGAGGTAACGGGGTTGGATGGGTTGACGAGCTTCACGAGGCGTACTCCGGGGGGAACCAGGTGCGGAGAGTGGAGAGAAGGTGTTTGAATGCGGGGTCAGTGCAGCCCCGGAAAGACAGTTCAGCGGCCCGACGGAAGACGGCGTTGCTTTTGTCTGCGCGGTACTGCCGGGACTTGCGCAGGTATGTGAGCGCTTCCTTCGGGTCAGTCGGCTTGTCCTGCCCCGCCGGCCAGGACGCCGCACCCAAAGATGGCAGCAGCTCCCTCATCGGCTTACCTCGGTACTGGGCCGGGATCTTAAGAACACCGCCGAGCTCAGGACTGTCCCGCCAGAACCAGACTTCCAGCTCCGGATCGAGGACGATCACCGCAGAGTTCTGCCAGACACCGTCCAGTTGTCCCTCAACCTGCTCACGTATGGCATTCGCTCCCGGACTGCCCTCCCATGCTGCGTCCACCATGACCACAGCGTGTGACTCGGTCAGCTCGTACGGCCTGAGCAGCTCCCGGGCAGTGTTGTACACCCCGGGATCTTTGGTCGGCGCAACAATGATCTCGTGGGTGAACGGCGCGCAGCTCAACCTCGTATGCGCCTGGCCTCGCCCGAAGAAGCCACGCAGCATCTGTTCCATCCCCCCGTCCGCCACCAGGAAGACGACATTACGCTCGGTCAATTCAAAACCCCCGCCGCGAAGAGTGTGCCGACGTCCAGGGCACCCTGCCAGTCCTTCAAGCGCGGGTGCTCGTCACCACGGATCACCGTGACCTGGCCGTCACCGTTGAGTCGGGCGGCCAGCACATCGCTGAGATCGACGTGCGCGAGCACCAGCGGTGAGTGCGTGGAAATCCAGACCTGGGTGTCGTACATAGACTCCAGGGACTGCACTACCGTCTCGATCGCCCGGGGGTGGATGCCATTCTCCGGTTCCTCCGTCACCAACATCCGCGGTGCCTCGGGCAAGTACGGGAGAAGGGTGAGCGCGAGCACGCGAAGCGTGCCGTCCGAGAGTCCACTACTGGTCACCCGGTGGCCGCCGTGGTAGCGGACGTCGAAGTAGGCGTACCGGTCTTCTTCCCGTATCCGTACGTCAATGGCCTCGATCTGCGGAAGCGCGGTCTGTACGTGCTCTACCCACGCCTGGTAGCGCTCCTCGTCCGCCTCTCGGAGAGTCTTCGCAAGCCATGGAGTGTTCCGGGCGTCTGCCCGCAGCGGCTCACGCGCGCCGCCAGGAGGTGACGCGGTACGCAGCCCCGCCCAGTCCGGGGAGTAATTGACGGCGTTCTGCTGGAGTAGGTCAAGGAACCACAAGGCCGCCGGATACTGCTCGCGGTCCTCAGGCAACGTCGCCAGGGCCAAACGGTCAGGGCGAAGCGACCGAGGGCCAGCCTTCTGGCGGGAAAGCTCTGGCAGGAAGTACGGAGGCTCGCCCCGCTCGCGCCGGATGACGTAACGCCAGTCCTTGTACGTCGCCTCACGCCTGGAGCCCTGCGGCTGCCCTTGAAGGACCTGTCCGAGGACTGGCGGATTACGGTACTCGTTGAAGAGGAAGAGATACTCCTCGGCGATCTGCAGATCGGTCCCGTTGAAGACCTCAAAGCGGATCTCGTACCGCAGGTGAGTGGGCTGCAGCTGGCTGAGATGTCCGGTGGTCTCGTCTGCGTGCTTGCGCGCAATGTCGTCGTCGAGCTTGGCCTCCACAGTGAGCGTGAACTCGTTTCCGCGCCCGCAGTGCATGAGCTCGCTCAGCGTGTGTGCGCGCGGCGCGGCCGCGCCGCCTTGCGGCACGAGGAAGGCGTCGGAGACCGGCTGGCGCGGCTGGAGCAGGTCGCCGAGCAGGCCCGGGATGTCCAGGATCGTTGTCTTGCCCGCGCCGTTGGGCCCCGCGAGCACGTGAAAGCGCCCCAGGTCCACCGCCAATTTGCGGAAACACCGGTACTGGTATGCCTCGATCCGCGTGATCATGCGCTTCCGCCCCTGCGGAGCGCGGCCGGATCAGCGCCGGGCATCGGGTACTTCTTACGGAACTCCCGGTACTTCTGAGCGATAACTGGGAGGTCGTTGTCGATGACCGGAGTGCTGCGAGTGAGCCGCCGGATGACTTCCTCGCCCTTGATTCGAATCCGCTCGCGCTCCTCCGTTTCCTCCATCACGATCTCTCCTTCCGGAGTGCGCTTGTACAGCTCTTGCCCGCGGCGATCGAACCCGACCTTTTCGGCGACCGCCATAAAAACCTCGTACGGCCTCTCGCTGCCCATACGGAAGTTACTTACTTCCTGTGAGGTTTTTTTCTTGAGGAAGAGCAAGGTCGTGAGGATGTTGACGTTAGCGTCGACGATGAAGGTCTCCACTGGAAGTTCAACACTCGCCAGAACCCAGCAGTGTTCGAGGATGTATTCCCGGATCTTCTGGTCCGTCGGGCCTGGGTTGGAAAGGATGCCATTCGGTAGGACGATTCCGATTCGGCCACCCGGCTTGACCCACTCGATGCCGCGCTGGATGAATAGCTGCTCCGGCGCCATGCTGGACGGCCGGCTGACAAGGCTCTCTTCAATATCGCCGGTCTCCCGGTTCCTCGACCAGGATTTGGCCACACCATCGCGGAACTGGTTCAGGACCGCGTCGTCACTGATCGGAATGTCTGCACCGAAGGGTGGGTTGGTGAGCAGTACGTCGACTGTGGCATTGGTGGCAGGAGGGTTGTCCAACGGGATCGCTTTGAGGGCAGGTGCCGTACCTGGGAGGTGTTCACCAAGTGGGAAGGCCAGGGAGTCCATGTGGAAGACATTCCCGGTGGTGTCCGCGAGCGTCATGATGTTCATTGTGGTGGCCCGGACCAGGAATGGATCGAAGTCGGCCCCGAAGAGGTGCTTCTCCGCATAGGCCCGCAACCGGTCACGGAATCGCTCCTGCTGCTCCTCTGTGTCCGGGAACCCGTAGGTGCCCTCCTCCTTCTGCCAAGCATGGTGAAGGTGGTTGAGCGTCGCCTGGAGGAATCCGCCGGTACCGCAGGTGGGGTCGAGGACTGTCTCATCCTCCTGCGGGTCGAGGATCTCCACCATCAGGTTCACCGCGCCGCGAGGGGTGAAGTACTGGCCGCGGTCACCTCGCAGATTGGTGCCGACGAGTTCCTGATAGGCGATGCCCTTGGCGTCGATGTCCGTGCCGCCAAGGTCGTACGGAGCAAGTGCGGCAACGATGAAGGCCAACGCCTTGTCGGACAACGTGATCTCGTCACCGGGTCGGAAGACCGACTTGTACTCGCCCTTGACTTCCTCAAACAGGGCCTTGACTCGGTCGGCGATCCCCTTTCTGCCCTCTGCGGTGTTGTTCTCCGTCATGCCTACCTGGAAGCGCGCGCGCCCCGTTCCCCGACTCTTGCGCTCGTCGTACATCTTCGCGAAGAGCAAATAGAGGAACTGCCAGAAGGCAGCGTCCTTGGGCATGCCCTCGTTGCCGTGGATGTAGTTGTGGCAGCGGCGGAAGGAGACCTTGAGCATCTCCGGATCGGCTCGGCGAAGCCGCTGGTGGGAAACGACGGTGCGGCTACCAACACTCTCCTGCGCCACGTCCCAGTCGCTGCGATGCTCGAATGTGGTGCCGAACTTGGTAGCGATCTTCTTCAGGAAGAAGAAGTCGGTACCGTCCGTCCATAGTCCGTCCGCGCACTCCGGCCGGTCCTCAGCACCCAGCAAGTCCTTGAGCTCTTGGAGGTCCTTCTCAGCCTGCTCAGGCTCGCGGAGCTTGACCACGTTCTTGCCACGCTTGGGCTCGGGCTTACAGA
Organism: Streptomyces sp. NPDC056527; assembly: GCF_042794475.1. NCBI lineage: Bacteria > Bacillati > Actinomycetota > Actinomycetes > Kitasatosporales > Streptomycetaceae > Streptomyces > Streptomyces sp. NPDC056527. The sequence goes on along the minus strand of NZ_JBHTTQ010000062.1, from coordinate 14,903 downwards.
CCACCACCCGGCGTAGGTTCGCCACCTCGTGTCTGGCGTCGTGTACGAAGATCGCAATGTCGGCCTTCTTCGTCTTCTTCCGGGCACCGTCCGTGGCGACTGGCACCGGAAAGTCACGAGCCATGTCCCCGGGGGAGATCCCGTGCTCATGGAAGAGCGCGCGGGCGATGCGCTGGCGCACTCTTTCCTTGGCGCTGTCCTTGATCGCCTCACCCGTGATGTAGTCGACGATCTGACCTTCACCGAGCGAGGTCACCTTGGGCTCCGGCTCCACGGCAGACGACTCACCGGTCTTCCCGGTCGTCAGCATCTCCAGGTCCAAGGTCAGCTCCTCCATGGGTGGCCACTCTTCTCATTCTCGTTCTCGGTACCAGCGCCGACCGGGGCCGGGACCTGCTGCACATGCGATCTTAGGCCGCTCCGGTTGCGTCTGCGGCTCTGTCGGAATACTTGGCCGCCGGGCACCGGAAGCGCATTGAGGGGCACTGCCAATTGCCCCGGCCCTGGCGCTCCAGGGCCTCGAGAGCTTCCACCATCGATCATGCTGAGTGACCGTGTGCGGCCGTCGTCTCCCTGAACACCTTCCCGAGGAACCCTCTGGGGCAGTCCACAGCGTCACATCGAGGCAACTGAGCGCAGCCAGCCCGCCCTTCCGCACAGCAACACATCGCCATGACCTTGATCAGAGCCGGCGCCGAGGAGACGGACCCAGACCTCGGACCGTCGCCCCGTAGTGCTCCAGAAGCTCTTTGCGCTGCCAGCAGAAGGCGGCGTGCTTCTGTCGGATGCCGTTGCGGAGCCGCCACTCACCTTTCGTGAGGCCTTCGGGAGGGCAGGGAATGCCACGCAGAACGCGGTTGCACTTCTCCGAAGGTCAGGCTCATTGGTGCGAGGAGCCAACAAACGCGTCAACCAGCCCGCGCCCCGCCAGCTGAGCACCGCCTTCCCGACCAACGAGTTGGGGCGGCGCCGGCGGGAGCACACGACCACCCCTTGGGTACGAGTCCTGTCGAGGGCACACCGACTCCGCAAGCGACTCAGGACCACGCAAAGGGCTCGCCCAATCAGGCGAGCCCTTTGCGAGATTCCACAAGAGAAATGATTGAAGCTTCAATTAAACGTTGAAGCGGAACTCCACCACGTCGCCGTCCTGCATGACGTACTCCTTGCCCTCCATGCGGGCCTTGCCGGCCGAGCGGGCGTCGGCCACCGAGCCCGTTTCCACGAGGTCGGCGAAGGAGATGACCTCGGCCTTGATGAAGCCCTTCTGGAAGTCGGTGTGGATCACACCGGCCGCCTCCGGGGCCGTCGCGCCCTTCTTGATCGTCCAGGCGCGGGATTCCTTCGGGCCGGCCGTCAGGTACGTCTGGAGGCCCAGGGTGTCGAAGCCGACGCGGGCCAGGATCGCGAGGCCCGGCTCCTCCGCGCCGACGGACTGGAGGAGCTCCATGGCGTCCTCCTCGTCCAGCTCGGCGAGGTCCTGCTCCAGCTTGGCGTTGAGGAAGATCGCCTCCGCCGGGGCGACCAGCGCGCGCTGCTCGTCCTTGAAGGAGTCGTCGGTCAGCTCGTCCTCGTCGACGTTGAAGACGTAGAGGAACGGCTTCGTGGTGAGGAGGTGCAGGTCGTGCAGGAGCTCGGCCTTGTCCGAGCCCTGGAGGATGCCCTGCGAGAAGAGCGTGTCGCCCCGCTCCAGGATCTCCTTCGCCGCCTCGACCGCCGCGACCTTCGGGGCCACGTCCTTCTTGATGCGGGCTTCCTTCGCCAGCCGCGGCAGGACCTTCTCGATCGTCTGCAGGTCGGCGAGGATCAGCTCGGTGTTGATCGTCTCGATGTCGTCCTTCGGCGAGACCTTGCCGTCGACGTGCACGACGTTCTCGTCCTTGAAGGCGCGGATGACCTGGCAGATCGCGTCCGACTCACGGATGTTCGCCAGGAACTTGTTGCCCAGGCCCTCACCCTCGCTCGCGCCGCGGACGATGCCCGCGATGTCGACGAAGTCGACCGTCGCCGGGAGGACCCGCTGCGAGCTGAAGATCTCCGCCAACTTCGTCAGGCGGGGGTCGGGGACACCGACGACGCCGACGTTCGGCTCGATCGTGGCGAACGGGTAGTTGGCCGCCAGGACGTCGTTCTTGGTCAGGGCGTTGAACAGGGTCGACTTGCCGACATTCGGCAGACCGACGATTCCGATCGTGAGCGACACGGTGGCGACTTCCTGGAGTACGGATGGGGGTGCGGTGGTGGGCCGATCCCCCAGTTTACGGGGGGTCCGAACCGGCCTGCGACGCCGACCTTCGGCCGATCTCGACGGCAACGTCACCCAAAGGGCGTGTCCTGGACCGTCCCTGCGCCCCTTCCCGACCTACGTTGGTGTAGTGGAGCAGCAACGGACAAGTCAGCCTCAAGGCCGCCGACGGCCCCAAACGCCTCTCACGCCGCCCGGCGCGCTCGTGGAGGGCGCCGCCGTCTACCGCGTCGCCGCCCGTCCCGGCGGCCCCGGCAGCGGCCGGGTCGAGCGGGCCGTGCCCGTGCGCCGGCCAGTGCCGCCCGTCGTCCTCGCGCTGCGACGGCTGCCCAACCCGAGGCTGACCGGCCTCGGCGCCGGGCTCTTCGCCTCCGCCACCATGCTGCTGCTCGGCCTCCTCGACCAGCTGCTCCTCGACGGCTCCCCGCTCGCCTACGGCCTGCTGTTCCTGCCGGTCAGCGCCCTGACCGCGCTCTGGGTCCGCACCGCCGACCTCGTCACCGCCCCCATCAGCGTGCCGATCGCCTTCGCGGTCGGTGTCGTGCCGATCGCGGGCGGCACCGGGGGCTTTGGCGGACAGGCCATGGCCGTCGTCACCGCCCTCGCCGTACAGGCCGGGTGGCTGTACGGCGGCACCCTCGTCGCCGGTCTCATCACCTGCGTCCGGAAGGTACGGCACATGGCCCGCCGCCAGCGCCTCGCCACCCGCGCACCCCAACGGGTCCGCCGCCCGTAGGCCGGAGCCCGGCCACGCTCCCGGCCCGCCCCGCCGGTCCCGGACCCCCGCAAGTCCCCGCTCCCCCTGCAGCCCCCGGCCCCGCCCCTCGCGCGCGAGCCCTACCCCGCCCGCGCCGCCATCGCCGCGCCCACGATGCCCGCGTTGTTCTCCAGCTCGGCCGGAACGATCTCCGCCCTGATGCCCTCGATCAGCGGCAGGAACTTGTCCGCCTTCCGGCTCACTCCCCCGCCGATGATGAACAGCTCCGGCGAGAACAGCATCTCCACATGGGCCAGGTACTTCCGCACGCGTCGCGTCGCCCAGTGCTCCCAGCTGAGCTCCTCGTCCTCCTTGGCCTTCGTCGACGCCCGCTTCTCCGCGTCGTGGCCCTTCAGCTCCAGGTGGCCCAGCTCCGTGTTCGGCACGAGCCGGCCGTCCACGAAGAGCGCGGAGCCGATGCCCGTACCGAGCGTCAGCAGGATCACCGTGCCCTTGCGGCCCCGGCCCGCGCCGAAGGTCATCTCGGCCACACCGGCCGCGTCCGCGTCGTTGAGGATCGTCACCGGGAGCCCACCCAGGCGTTCGCCGATCAGCCGGCCCGCGTCGACGTCGATCCAGGACTTGTCGACGTTCGCGGCCGTACGGATCGTGGAGCCGGTCACGACACCCGGGAAGGTCACCCCGACCGGACCCGACCAGCCGAAGTTCTCCACGACCTCGACGACGCATCCCGCCACACCTTCGGGTGTGGCGGGATGCGGGGTCAGTACCTTGTGACGGGGCTCGGCCAGTTCACCGCGCTCCAGGTCCACCGGAGCGCCCTTGATGCCCGAGCCGCCGATGTCCACTCCGAAGACGTTCATGGACCCCACGGTAAGGGCTGTGGCCGGGAGTTACTCCTCGGACGCCACCCCTCGGCGGGGTGTGTCCTACTCCTGTACGAGCTTCGCCGCCTCGGCGCGCAGGTCCTTGTTCCGGAGCTCCTTCGGGAGCGAGAAGGTCAGCGACTCGTCGGCCGTCTTGACGATCTCCACGTCCGCGTAGCCACGCTCGGTGAGCCAGGCGAGGACCTCCTGGACCAGGACGTCCGGGACCGAGGCGCCCGACGACAGGCCGACCGAGGTGACGCCCTCGAGCCACGCCTCGTCGATCTCGCTGGCGAAGTCGACCAGGTACGCGGCGGGCACGCCGGCCTGCTTGGCGACCTCGACCATGCGGATCGAGTTCGAGGAGTTCTTCGAGCCGACCACGATCACCAGATCGGCCTGGCCGGCGAGCTCCTTGATGGCCAGCTGCCGGTTCTGTGTGGCGTAGCAGATGTCGTCGGACGGCGGGGAGATCAGCTGCGGGAACTTCTCCTTCAGCGCGTCCACCGTCTCCATCGTCTCGTCGACCGAGAGCGTGGTCTGGGAGAGCCAGACGACCCTCGACGGGTCGCGGACCTCGACCTTGGCCACGTCGCCGGGACCGTCGACGAGCTGGATGTGGTCGGGGGCCTCGCCGGAGGTGCCGATGACCTCCTCGTGGCCCTCGTGGCCGATCAGGAGGATGTCGAAGTCCTCGTTGGCGAACCGGACCGCTTCCTTGTGCACCTTCGTGACCAGCGGGCAGGTCGCGTCGATGGTCTTCAGGCGGCCCTCGCGGGCCTCCTCGTGCACGGTCGGGGCGACGCCGTGCGCGGAGAACATGACGATGTTGCCCGGCGGCACCTCGGTCGCCTGGTCGACGAAGATGGCACCCTTCCGCTCCAGCGTCTGGACGACGTACTTGTTGTGCACGATCTCGTGGCGAACGTAGATCGGGGCGCCGTACTGCTCGAGGGCCTTCTCCACGGCGATCACGGCACGGTCCACACCCGCGCAGTAGCCGCGGGGAGCGGCGAGCAGGACACGCTTCGGGCGGTTCGTCGTGGTCGCGGTCTCGGGCGTCGACGCGGGCGTAGCAGTCATGCGTCCCATCGTAAGGCCGTGTGATGGCGCGGCCGGCTACGGCCGCGTCGGTGCGGCGACTGATCGAGACCGTGGCCGAGACTGGGGCGCATGGCCGAGGAAGCACAGGTGGCGGGGCACACCGGACTGCGGCGAACTCTCGGGTTCCGCGACCTTGTCGTCTACGGGCTGCTCTTCATCGCGCCCATGGCCCCCGTCGGCGTCTTCGGCACCCTCGACGCCAAATCGCACGGCGCGGTGGCGCTCGTCTACATCGTCGCCACCGTCGCGATGGCATTCACCGCTTTCAGTTACGCCCAGATGGTGCGGGTCGCCCCGCAGGCCGGCTCGGTCTTCACGTACGCCCGCAAGGGCCTGGGCGAGGGGCCGGGGTTCGTCGCCGGGTGGATGGCGTTGCTCGACTACATGCTGATCCCGGCCGTGGCGTACCTCTTCGCCGGCATCGCGATGGAGGCGCTGGTCCCGGAGGTGGACCGGTGGGTGTGGACCGCGATCGCGGTGGTCGTCACGACGCTGCTCAATCTCTGGGGGGTACGGGCGGCCGCGCGGGTCGGCTTCGCGGTGCTCGCCATGGAGATCGTGGTGCTACTGACCTTCGTGGTGTCGTCGGTGGTCGCCCTCGTCCAGGACGGTGCGCGGCGGGACTGGTGGTCGCCGCTGGGCGGGGACGGGACGTTCTCGATGGCGGCCGTGATGGGCGCGGTGTCGGTCGCCGTCCTCTCGTACCTCGGCTTCGACGCGATCGCGTCGTTCGCCGAGGAGGTCACCGGAGGGTCGGAGAAGGTGGCGCGGGCGGTGCTGTTCTGTCTGGCGCTGGCGGGCGTGCTGTTCGTGGCCCAGACCTACCTGGTGGCGCTCCTCGAACCGCTCTCCTCGGCGGAGCTGGCGGCGGACCCGGAGAAGCAGGGTTCGGCGTTCTACGACGCGGTGGACGTGTCCGTGGGGACGTGGCTGCACGACCTGGTGGCGGTGTCGAAGGCGATCGGCGCGGCGTTCGCGGCGCTCGCCGGGCAGGCGGCGGCAGGCAGGCTGCTCTTCGCGATGGCCCGGGACCGCCGGCTGCCGCATCTCCTGGCCCGTACGGACTCGGGCGTACCGCGGATGGCGCTGCTGTTCGCCGCGACGGTGACGATGGTGGCGGCGGTGTGGGCGGCCCAGCGCGACGACGGTCTCGACCACCTGGTGTCGGTGGTCGACATCGGGGCGCTGACGGCCTTCGTGCTGCTGCACGCGAGCGTGGTGGGGTGGTTCGCGGTGCGCCGCATGGAGGGGCCGCCGCACTGGTTGTGGCATGTGGCCATGCCGGTGGTGGGGGCGGCGATCCTGATCGCGGTGATCGTGGAGGCGTCGGTGTCGGCGCAGGTGGTGGGCGTGATCTGGCTGGGGGTGGGTCTGGTGGTGCTCGCGATGCAGGGGACAACGCGCGTGCGGTGACCCCTGGGTTAGCCCACCCACCCCGGACTCCGTCCGGGGGTGCCCCACCGCCCTTGCGGAACGTACGCCCTCAACGGATTGTCCGTGTCCGCCGCTAGTCTCGGCCGCATGGGTCTCAATACGTCCGCCGAAGCGCCGCTGCCCGTCGGGGAGGTCTCCCGGCTGATCGGGGGGTGGATCGACCGGCTCGGTGCCGTGTGGGTCGAAGGGCAGATCACGCAGTTGTCCCGGCGCCCCGGGGCCGGAGTCGTCTTCCTGACGCTGCGGGATCCGTCGTACGACATCTCCATCGGCGTGACCTGCTACCGCCAGGTGTTCGACGCCGTCGCCGACGTCGTCTCCGAGGGCGCCCGGGTCGTCGTCCATGCGAAGCCCGAGTGGTACGCACCGCGCGGGCAGCTGTCCCTGCGGGCGGTGGAGATCAAGCCCGTCGGCATCGGGGAGCTGCTGGCCCGCCTGGAGCAGCTCAAGCGGAGCCTGGGCGCCGAGGGCCTCTTCGCGCTCGACCGCAAGAAGCCCCTGCCGTTCCTTCCCCAGCTCGTCGGCCTCGTCGTCGGACGCGCCTCGGCCGCCGAGCGGGACGTCCTGGAGAACGCGCGGCGCCGCTGGCCCGCCGTCCGCTTCGAGGTCCGTAACGTCGCCGTGCAGGGTGTGAAGGCCGTGCCCCAGGTCGTCCAGGCCGTCAAGGAGCTCGACGCCCATGACGGGGTGGACGTGATCATCGTGGCCCGGGGCGGCGGCAGCGTGGAGGACCTGCTGCCGTTCTCGGACGAGCAGCTGGTCCGGGCGGTCGCCGACTGCCGTACGCCGGTGGTCTCCGCGATCGGCCACGAGCCGGACTCGCCGCTGCTCGACCTCGTCGCCGACCTGCGCGCCTCCACGCCGACCGACGCCGCCAAGAAGGTCGTGCCGGACGTCGGCGAGGAGCTGGACCGGGTGCAGGGCCTGCGGGACCGGGCGCTGCGGACCGTACAGGGGCTGCTCGACCGGGAGGAGCGCGGACTCGCGCACGCGCTGGCACGGCCGGTCATGGAGCATCCGCAACGGATGGTGGAGCTGCGCGAGGACGAGCTCGACGCGCTGCTGGCCCGCAGCCGGCGGACGCTCGGGCATCTGCTCGACCGGGCCGACTCGGAGCTCGCGCACACCCGGGCGCGGGTCCGGGCCCTGTCGCCCGCCGCGACGATGGAGCGTGGGTACGCCGTGCTCCAGCGGGCGGACGGTTCGGTCGTGCGATCCCCGGAGGAGGTCGCGGTGGACGAGGAGCTGCGGGCCAGGGTCGCTGCGGGCGAGTTCGCGGTGCGGCGCGTTGTCGGACCGGACGCATAGGGTGGTTTCCATGGCAGCCACCACGGAAGAGGCGCTCGGATACGAGCAGGCACGCGACGAGCTGATCGAGGTCGTTCGACGTCTGGAGACGGGCGGAACGACCCTGGAGGAGTCGCTCGCGCTCTGGGAGCGTGGAGAGGAATTGGCGAAGGTCTGCCGGCGTTGGCTGGAAGGCGCGCGAGCACGGCTCGACGCCGCGATGTCCTCTTCCGAGGACGACGAGACCGAGGACGCCGCCGAGTAGCGGCTCCGAAGGCCGCGGCTTCGGGAGCGCCCCGCGCCTCGGAGTTCCGGTGGCTTCGGACACACGACGATGTGAAGCGGATCACTATCCGCATAGATTAGTTGAAAGTTAACCAATCAGCGTCGTACGGTGAGGACATCGCTAGACCCCGCAGCAGTTCGGAAGGTACGCAGCATGTCCCTCGCTCTTGACCCCGCCGCCCAGGACCTCCTCTTCCGTGAGGCCCGCACCGCCAACACCTTCACCGACGAGCCGGTGACCGACGAGCAGGTCCAGGCGATCTACGACCTGGTGAAGTACGGCCCCACCGCCTTCAACCAGACCCCGCTGCGCATCACCCTGGTCCGCTCCCCCGAGGCCCGCGAGCGCCTGGTCAAGCACATGGCCGAGGGCAACCAGCCCAAGACCGCCGGTGCCCCGCTGGTCGCGATCCTGTCCGCCGACAACGAGTTCCACGAGGAGCTCCCGGCCCTGCTCCCGCACTTCCCGCAGGCCAAGGACATGTTCTTCTCCGAGCGCCCGGCCCGCGAGAGCGCCGCGCTCCTGAACTCGGCCCTCCAGGCCGCGTACTTCATCATCGGCGTCCGTGCCGCCGGCCTGGCCGCAGGCCCGATGACCGGCCTCGACTTCGCCGGCGTCCAGAAGGAGTTCCTGGACGACGACCACACCCCGCTGATGGTGATCAACATCGGCAAGCCCGGCGAGGACGCCTGGTTCCCCCGCTCCCCGCGCCTGGCCTTCGACGAGGTCGTCACCACCGTCTGACCCGTACGGCGTACGGCAGAACCCCCGGACTCATGGAGTCCGGGGGTTCCCGCGTTTCCGGGGCCCACATCGGAGCCGGCCCGTGTTCCAGCCCGTTTCCGAGCCGTACGTCTACGCCTTCTTGGACTGCAGCGCGCCCGCCATCTCGGCGAGCCGCTCGAACGAGGCCGTCCCGGTCACGACCGTCGTGGCGCCGCCTTCCGTGCGGACCAGGGCGTCGTACTTCGGCCCCTCCCAGCGCTGCCAGACCTGACCGGCGACCGTCTGGGTCTTCCCGGAGTCCGTGGCCTGCTGGGTGACGTCGGGGACGTACTGCTTCGGCTCCTCCGTCGACTGGTGGATCGCCACGTACTGGGTGTCCGGGTCGAGGAAGCCCAGCTGCCAGGCGTCGTGCTGCTCGCGCTTGTACGAGACCACGGTCGCCTTCCAGTCCTCACCGAGCCCCTCGGGAGCCAGCACCGCGTACGGCGCCGCCCGCTGTGCCGTCAGGAGCTCGACCCGGTAGTCCTTCGCCTGGACCGGGTTCGCGTCCTCGTCGTGCGGGATGAAGAGATACATCACGCCCGCGGCGACCATGATCACGCCGAGGGACTGGAACATCCCGCGTACCGTCTGCCTGCCTCGCATACCTGCCACGCCCCCCATGGTCGCATCATGGTGTTGTGCTCATACGTGGGCCCCTCTGCTCAATTTGTCGACGTACCGATAGAGTCGCAGCACCCTCTTTATTCCGGCCGTCGCCGTACAGAAAGGTGCGCTCCGATGACCGAGCATTCCCTGCCGTCCGAGCTTGAGGTCTCCCCCGAGGCCCCTGACCGCAACCTCGCCCTGGAGCTCGTCCGGGTGACCGAGGCCGCCGCCATGGCAGCCGGCCGCTGGGTCGGGCGCGGTGACAAGATCGGCGCGGACGGCGCCGCGGTCAATGCGATGCGGACGCTGATCTCCACCGTCTCGATGAACGGCGTCGTCGTCATCGGCGAGGGCGAGAAGGACGAAGCCCCCATGCTGTTCAACGGCGAGCGGGTCGGTGACGGGACCGGCGCCGAGGTGGACATCGCCGTGGACCCGATCGACGGCACCACGCTCAACGCCAAGGGCATGCCGAACGCGATCGCCGTCCTGGCCGCCGCCGACCGCGGCACCATGTTCGACCCGTCCGCGGTCTTCTACATGGACAAGCTGGTCACCGGCCCCGAGGCCGCCGACTTCGTCGACATCAACGCGCCCGTCTCGGTCAACATCCGTCGGGTCGCCAAGGCCAAGAACATGTCCCCCGAGGACGTCACGGTCGTGATCCTGGACCGCCCGCGCCACGAGGGCATCGTCAAGGAGATCCGCGAGACCGGCGCCCGGATCAAGTTCATCACCGACGGCGACGTCGCCGGCTCGATCATGGCCGTCCGCGAGGGCACCGGCGTCGACCTGCTCCTCGGCATCGGCGGCACCCCCGAGGGCATCATCTCGGCCTGCGCCATCAAGTGTCTCGGCGGTGTCATCCAGGGCAAGCTGTGGCCCAAGGACGAAGCCGAGCGCCAGAAGGCGATCGACGCGGGGCACGACCTGGACCGCGTGCTGTCCACGAACGACCTGGTCAGCGGCGACAACGTGTTCTTCGTCGCCACCGGCATCACCGACGGCGAGCTGCTGCGCGGCGTCCGCTACCGCTCGGAGACCGCGACCACCTCGTCGCTGGTGATGCGGTCGAAGTCCGGCACGATCCGGCAGATCGACTCCACGCACCGGCTGTCGAAGCTGCGCGCCTACAGCAAGATCGACTTCGACCGGGCGAAGTAGCGGAGCAACCGCCGCGACGAGCGGCCGGGGTACGAAGAGGGGCGCCCCCATGTGCGGTGGGGGCGCCCCTTCCCGTACGACAGGAAGCCGCGAGCCTGATCCGGGAGCTTGAGCCACGAGTCTGATCCGGGAGCGTGATCCTGGGACCTGGGCCGGAAGCCCGAGCAGTCGGCCCCGGGCCTCGACCCGGAGCCGGAAGCCGGCGAGCCGTCAGCCCGCCGCGGCGATCCGGTCCGCCGCCGCCGCCTTCTTGAGCTCCACCTCGCGGCGCCGGCGCCGGGCGAGGACGACACGGCGCTCGGCCGCCGTCAGTCCGCCCCAGACTCCGTACGGCTCCGGCTGGAGCAGTGCATGCTCCCGGCACTCGACCATGACGGGACAGCGGGCACAGACCTGCTTGGCGGCCTCCTCACGTGACAGTCTGGCGGCGGTCGGCTCCTTGGAGGGGGCGAAGAACAGCCCGGCTTCGTCCCGGCGGCACACCGCCTCCGTGTGCCAGGGGCCGGCCTCGTCCTCCCGCGCGGGGGCGCGCTGGGACGGCACGGCGGCGACCTGGAGGGGCTGATGCGGCAGTTGCAGCACGGTCTACTCCTGACGACGGCTTCGCGAGCGAGAGACGATGCACCAGCCCTACCCGCTGTGCGCACGCCTATGCACTGCGTGCCGCCGAGTTCCGGAGTGCGGAACGTCAGGAGCGAATTCCGGTCAGCGGCACCCGCGGATCCGGTCAGCGGCCGAGGTGCTCCCGGCGCGGATCAGCGCCGAGGGCGCTCCCCGAGCCGATCAGCGGCCGAGGTGATCCCCCAGCGGATCAGTGGCCGAGGTGCTTGCGGAGCCGCTCCTGGAGGTCGGTGATCCACTTGCCGCGCTTGGGCTTCGCCTCGACGTTGCCGAAGACCGAGTAGCCGTTGATCACGACGACCGGGGCCTGCGGGTCGGCGGCCTCCAGGTTCACGACCTCGAAGTTGCCGAAGACCCCGGTGCCGTTGCCGCGCAGGCTGATGTTCTCCGGGACCCGCACCTCGACGTTGCCGAAGATCGACGTGGCGTTGATGGTGGTCAGCCGCTGGGCGAAGAGCGCCTCGGTCAGGTCGATCTCGATGTTGCCGAAGAGCGCGAAGGCGTTGGTCCTGCGGCCCACCCGCCAGCGGCCCTTGCGGGTGGTGCTGGAGAAGACGGCGATCAGGTTGTCGGCGGGGCCCGAGGCGTCGTCGGGGCCGTACGAGTAGGAGTGCTCGGGCTCGCGGCGGACGCCGGAACCGGCGGGGAGGTCGCGGACGATCGGCTCCAGCTCGCCGACGGTCTTGGCGCGGTAGACCGCGTCGATCCGCTCCGAGTGCTCCTCGGCGTCGAGCCGCCCCTCGGCCAGAGCGTCGCGGAGGATGTCCGCGATCCGGTCCCGGTCGGCGTCCGAGGCGCGCAGTGAGCCCCCCGGCGCGGCGGGCGCCGGCGGAGCGGGAGCAGGCTCGGCGGGAGCGACCGGCTTCTGGGGCTGCTTTTCGAGGTCCACGACGCCAGCGTAGCGAAACGCGATAGATCGCGACTAGGGGGCACGACCGAGAGTCGCCACTCCTGGACACCTGTCCATGTATTCTGGACACATGTCCAACATTCTTGCGAACGTCGCCGTCGGCCTGGTCGCCGCCCTGCACGCGTACATCCTGGTTCTGGAGATGTTCCTCTGGGAGCGCCGACCCGGGCGCGAACTGTCCGGTTTCGACGCCGGCATGGCCCGCGCCACGGCGCCCCTCGCCGCCAACCAGGGCCTGTACAACGGCTTCCTCTCCGCCGGTCTGGTGTGGGGCCTGATCGCCGACGACCCCACCGGGTACCGGGTCCGGATCTTCTTCCTCTCCTGCGTGGTCATCGCCGGGGTGTACGGGGGCCTCACCGCCAACCGCCGGATCCTGCTCGTCCAGGCCCTGCCCGGGGCCCTCGCCCTGGCGGCCGTACTGTGGGCGGGGTGACCAGCCCGACCACCGACCCCCGCGCCGCCCGTACCCGCGCCAAGCTGCGCGCCGCCCTCCTGGAGGAGTGCGCCGAACGCCCCCTGGACGAGGTCGGGGTCGCCGCGGTGGTCCGCCGGGCCGGGATCGGCCGGGCCACGTTCTACCTGCACTACGCCGACCTCCAGGCCCTCGCCGTCGACGCCTGCGCCGGTGTCGTGAGGGAAGCGGTCGACGCCCTGCACGCCTGGCGCGGCACACCGGCCCCGGACGCCCCGCCGGCCGCCCTGCCCGCCTTCTTCGCCGAGGTCGCCCCGCACGCACCGCTCTACCGGGGCCTGCTGCGCCCCGGGGGTGGCGGCCCGCTCGGCGAACTGCTCCACCGGGAGCTCCGCGCCTACAGCCGCCGCGAGCGCGAACTGGCCGGGGCCCCCGAGCCCGGTCTCGTGGCGTCGGCGGTGGCGGCGACGTTCGCGGGCCTGCTGGCGGACTGGCTGCACGGCCTGATCGAAGCGACGCCGGAGGAGATCGCGGCCCGCACCTGGCGCCTGCTGATCGCCCTGCACCGGACGCCGCTGGGGTGAGGTCCCCCAGGCCGTACGCGCCTCGTGCTCCACATCGGCAGGGTCCGCGCTCCAAGTGAGCCTTACCTCACAGGATCGGGCCCCCGGCCGCGCTCTACGCTGGAAGGCGCGCCGCCAATGGAGGTGGCGCTGCTGTCTGCCGAGTGAGGAATGGCTGCCGTCATGCCAGAGTTTGCGTACTCCGATCTGCTCCCGCTGGGAGAGGACACCACGCCCTACCGCCTGGTGACCTCCGAAGGTGTCTCCACCTTCGAGGCCGACGGCCGTACGTTCCTCAAGGTCGAGCCGGAGGCGCTGCGCACGCTGGCCGCCGAGGCCATCCACGACATCCAGCACTACCTGCGCCCGGCCCACCTGGCCCAGCTGCGCCGGATCATCGACGACCCGGAGGCGTCGAGCAACGACAAGTTCGTCGCCCTCGACCTCCTCAAGAACGCGAACATCGCCGCCGCGGGCGTCCTCCCGATGTGCCAGGACACCGGCACCGCGATCGTCATGGGCAAGCGCGGCCAGAACGTGCTCACCCAGGGCGGCGACGAGGAAGCCCTGTCGCACGGCATCTACGACGCGTACACCAAGCTCAACCTGCGGTACTCGCAGATGGCCCCGCTGACCATGTGGGAGGAGAAGAACACCGGCTCGAACCTGCCCGCGCAGATCGAGCTGTACGCGACGGACGGCGGCGCGTACAAGTTCCTCTTCATGGCCAAGGGCGGCGGCTCCGCCAACAAGTCCTTCCTCTACCAGGAGACGAAGGCCGTGCTCAACGAGGCGAGCATGATGAAGTTCCTGGAGGAGAAGATCCGCTCGCTCGGTACGGCCGCCTGCCCGCCGTACCACCTGGCGATCGTCGTCGGCGGCACGTCGGCCGAGTTCGCGCTGAAGACCGCGAAGTACGCCTCCGCCCACTACCTGGACGAGCTGCCGGCCGAGGGCTCCGAGCTCGGCCACGGCTTCCGGGACAAGGAGCTGGAGGACAAGGTCTTCGAGCTGACGCAGAAGATCGGCATCGGCGCGCAGTTCGGCGGAAAGTACTTCTGCCACGACGTCCGGGTCGTCCGTCTGCCGCGCCACGGCGCCTCGCTGCCCGTCGCGATCGCCGTCTCCTGCTCGGCCGACCGCCAGGCCGTCGCGAAGATCACCGCCGAGGGCGTCTTCCTCGAGCAGCTGGAGACCGACCCGGCGCGCTTCCTTCCGGAGACGACGGACGAGCACCTCGACGAGTCCTCCGACGTCGTGAAGATCGACCTCAACCAGCCGATGGACGAGATCCTCGCCGAGCTGACGAAGTACCCGGTCAAGACCCGCCTCTCGCTCACCGGCCCGCTGGTCGTGGCGCGCGACATCGCGCACGCCAAGATCAAGGAGCGGCTGGACGCCGGCGAGGAGATGCCGCAGTACCTGAAGGACCACCCGGTCTACTACGCCGGCCCGGCGAAGACCCCCGAGGGCTACGCCTCCGGCTCCTTCGGCCCGACGACGGCCGGCCGGATGGACTCGTACGTCGAGCAGTTCCAGGCGGCGGGCGGCTCGAAGGTCATGCTGGCCAAGGGCAACCGCAGCAAGCAGGTCACGGACGCGTGCGGCGGCCACGGCGGCTTCTACCTGGGCTCGATCGGCGGCCCGGCGGCGCGGCTGGCGCAGGACTGCATCAAGAAGGTCGAGGTCGTCGAGTACGAGGAGCTCGGCATGGAGGCGGTCTGGAAGATCGAGGTCGAGGACTTCCCCGCGTTCATCGTGGTGGACGACAAGGGCAACGACTTCTTCCAGAACCCGGCCCCGGAACCGACGTTCACCCACATCCCGGTGCGGGGTCCGGGGCTGGTCTAGGAGAGCCGGGGCCGTTTCGGGGCCCTGACATCCGAAGCCTTCCGGGGGGCTGGGCCGCCTTGGCG
>NZ_JBHTTQ010000061.1:0-43533 GCF_042794475.1 Streptomyces sp. NPDC056527 | reverse complement strand
GCCGGTACGTTCCACGGCCCGCCGACTCCCACTTCCACTGCGATAAGGCCATCAGCCCTTGGCCACCAGGGCCTTGAGCGCGATGTTGAGCTGGAGGACGTTGACTCGGGGCTCGCCGATGAAGCCGAGGATCCGGTCGTCGGTGTGGTCGGCGACGAGCTTCTCGACCGCCTTGACGTCCAGGTTGTTCTTCTCCGCGACCCGGTGGACCTGGAGCTCGGCGTACTCCGGGGAGATGTGCGGGTCCAGGCCGGAGCCGGAGGAGGTGACGGCGTCGGCCGGCACGTCCGAGGGCTTGACCTTGTAGGTGGTCGTGGAGTTGTCCTTGACCACGGCGGCCTTGGCGTCCTTCACCCAGGTGATCAGGTCCTCGTTGTCACCGGACCGGTTGGTCGCGCCCGACAGGATGATCGAGTACTGGGTGTTGACGCTGTTGGAGCCCAGGCCGTTGGAGGGACGCGGCTGGAACCACTTCAGGTCCGGGACCGCCGCCTCCTCGGCGTCGTCCGGGTTCTTCTTCGGCAGGTTGTATGTCTGGCCGATGAGTTCGGAGCCGACGACCTTGCCCTCGCCGGTGACCTCGGAGCCGTTGGCCTTGTCGTCGAACGCGACCTGGGCGATGCCCGTGACGGCCAGCGGGTAGAGCACACCCGTGACCACGGTCAGGACGAGGAGGGCGCGCAGACCCGCCCAGAGCAACCGCCCTGCGTTTCCTACGGAGTTGTTGGTCATGGCTCAGCCGATTCCGGGGATGAGGGAGATGAGGAGGTCGATGATCTTGATGCCGATGAACGGGGCGATCAGGCCGCCGAGACCGTAGATCCCGAGGTTCCGGCGGAGCATCCTGTCCGCGCTCGTCGGCCGGTACCGGACGCCCTTCAGGGCGAGCGGGACCAGGGCGACGATGATCAGCGCGTTGAAGACGACGGCGGAGAGGATCGCGGACTCCGGCGAGGACAGGCCCATGATGTTGAGCTTGTCCAGCGACGGGTAGGCCACCGCGAACATCGCGGGGATGATCGCGAAGTACTTGGCCACGTCGTTGGCGATCGAGAACGTGGTGAGCGCGCCCCGGGTGATGAGGAGTTGCTTGCCGATCTCGACGATCTCGATGAGCTTGGTCGGGTTGGAGTCCAGGTCCACCATGTTCCCGGCCTCCTTGGCGGCCGAGGTACCGGTGTTCATCGCCACGCCCACATCGGCCTGGGCCAGCGCGGGCGCGTCGTTCGTACCGTCGCCGGTCATCGCGACGAGCTTGCCACCGGCCTGCTCGCGCTTGATGAGGGCCATCTTGTCCTCGGGGGTGGCCTCGGCGAGGAAGTCGTCGACACCCGCCTCCTCGGCGATGGCCTTCGCGGTCAGCGGGTTGTCACCCGTGATCATGACCGTCTTGATGCCCATGCGGCGCAGCTCGTCGAACCGCTCCCGCATGCCCTCCTTGACGACGTCCTTCAGATGGATGACGCCGAGGACGCGGGCGCCCTTGTCGTCGTCGACCGCCACCAGGAGCGGCGTGCCGCCGGCCTGGGAGATCGTGTCGTTGAGCACCTGTGCGTCGGCGGTGACGGTGCCGCCGCGCTCCTGCACCCAGGCGACGACGGAGCCCGTGGCGCCCTTGCGGACCTTGCGGCCGTCGACGTCCACACCCGACATACGGGTCTGGGCGGTGAAGCCGATCCACTCGGCCTGGAACAGCTCGCCCTGGTGGCGCTCGCGCAGGCCGTACTTCTCCTTGGCGAGGACGACGATCGAGCGTCCCTCGGGCGTCTCGTCGGCCAGCGACGACAGCTGGGCGGCGTCGGCCAGTTCGGCCTCCGTCGTGCCCTTGACGGGGACGAACTCCGACGCCTGGCGGTTGCCGAGCGTGATGGTGCCCGTCTTGTCCAGGAGCAGCGTGGAGACGTCACCCGCGGCCTCGACCGCACGACCGGACATGGCGAGGACGTTGCGCTGCACGAGCCGGTCCATGCCGGCGATGCCGATCGCGGAGAGCAGCGCGCCGATCGTCGTCGGGATGAGGCAGACGAGGAGCGCGGTCAGGACGATCATCGAGGTCTGCTCGTCGGCGCCGGCGTAGATCGCGAAGGGCTTCAGCGTGACGACGGCCAGCAGGAAGACGATGGTGAGGGAGGCCAGCAGGATGTTGAGGGCGATCTCGTTCGGTGTCTTCTGCCGGGCGGCGCCCTCGACCAGGTTGATCATCCGGTCGATGAAGGTCTCGCCGGGCTTGGCCGTGATCTTGATGACGATCCGGTCCGACAGCACCTTCGTACCACCGGTCACGGCCGAGCGGTCGCCGCCGGACTCGCGGATGACCGGGGCCGATTCACCGGTGATGGCGGACTCGTCGACGCTCGCGACGCCCTCGACGACGTCACCGTCGCCGGGGATGATGTCGCCGGCCTCGCAGACCACCAGGTCCCCGATACGCAGCTCCGTACCCGGAACGCGCTCCTCGTTCGTGCCGATCACGCGGCGCGCGACCGTGTCGGTCTTGGCCTTGCGGAGGGTGTCGGCCTGCGCCTTGCCGCGGCCCTCGGCCACGGCCTCGGCCAGGTTGGCGAAGATCGTCGTGAGCCAGAGCCAGGCGGTGATCGCCCAGCCGAACCAGTCGCCCGGGTCCTTGACGGCCAGCACGGTGGTGACCACCGAGCCGACCAGCACCACGAACATCACGGGCGACTTGATCATCACGCGTGGGTCGAGCTTCCTGATCGCGTCCGGGAAGGACGTGACCAGCTGCGCGGGGTCGAACAGACCTCCGCCCACACGTCCGGCAGGCGGGTGTCCGGCGGACAGGTCGCCGTGCGGCACCTTGGCCGAATCGGTGGTAGACGTCTGCTTCACAGCGTCCTCTTGCTTCTTTACGTCGATGGTCATGCCGCGAGCCCCTCGGCGAGCGGTCCCAGCGCGAGGGCCGGGAAGTAGGTCAGACCGGTGATGATCATGATCGTGCCGACCAGGAGGCCGGTGAACAGCGGCTTCTCGGTCCGCAGCGTGCCCGCGGTCTCGGGGACGGGCTTCTGCTCGGCGAGCGAGCCGGCCAGCGCGAGGACGAACACCATGGGCAGGAACCGGCCGAGCAGCATCGCGATGCCGATCGTCGAGTTGAACCACTGCGTGTCGGCGTTCAGACCCGCGAAGGCGGAGCCGTTGTTGTTGGCGCCGGAGGTGTACGCGTAGAGGATCTCGGAGAACCCGTGCGCGCCGGAGTTCGTCATCGAGTTCGCCGGTGTGTCCAGGGCGAACGAGGCCGCCGTGAAGCACAGCACCAGCGCGGGCGTGACGAGGATGTAGCAGGCGGCGAACTTGATCTCGCGCGTGCCGATCTTCTTGCCCAGGTACTCGGGCGTGCGGCCGACCATCAGACCGGCGATGAACACCGCGATGATCGCCATGATCAACATGCCGTAGAGGCCGGAGCCCACACCGCCGGGCGCGATCTCGCCGAGCTGCATCCCCAGCATGGTGATGCCGCCGCCGAAGCCGGTGAACGAGGAGTGGAAGGAGTTGACCGCACCCGTGGAGGTGAGGGTCGTGGCCACCGCGAAGATCGAGGAGCCGCCGATTCCGAACCGGGTCTCCTTGCCCTCCATCGCACCGCCCGCGAGATCGAAGGCGGGGCCGTTGTGGGCGAACTCGGTCCACATCATCAGCGCGGTGAACCCGAGCCAGATCGTGACCATCGTGGCGAGGATCGCGTAACCCTGCTTGAGCGAGCCGACCATGCGGCCGAAGGTGCGGGTCAGCGCGAACGGAATGACGAGGATCAGCCAGATCTCGAAGAGGTTGGACAGACCGTTCGGGTTCTCGAAGGGGTGGGCCGAGTTGGCGTTGAAGTAGCCGCCGCCGTTCGTGCCCAGCTCCTTGATGACCTCCTGGGAGGCGACCGCACCGCCGTTCCACTGCTGGGTGCCGCCCATGAACTGGCCGACCTCGTGGATGCCGGCGAAGTTCTGGATCGCTCCGCAGGCGACCAGCACCAGCGCGCCCACCACCGAGATCGGCAGCAGGATGCGCACGGTGCCGCGCACCAGATCGGACCAGAAGTTGCCCAGCTCACCGGTACGGGACCGGGCGAAGCCGCGCACGAGCGCCACCGCGACGGCGATGCCCACCGCGGCCGAGACGAAGTTCTGCACCGCGAGGCCGCCGGTCTGCACGACGTGGCCCATGGCCTGCTCGCCGTAGTACGACTGCCAGTTGGTGTTGGCCACGAAGGACGCGGCCGTGTTGAACGCCTGGTCGGGGTCGATCGAGGCGAAGCCGAGCGAGCCGGGCAGCGAACCCTGCACCCGCTGGAGCAGGTAGAGGAAGAGGACGCTCATCGCCGAGAAGGCGAGGACGCCGCGCAGGTAGGCGTGCCAGCGCATCTGGGTGTTCGGGTTGGCACCGATGCCCTTGTAGATCCACTTCTCGACCCGCAGATGGCTGTCGGAGGAGTAGACACGGGCCATGTGGTCACCGAGCGGCCGATAGGCGAGGCCGAGCGCGGCGATCAGTGCGAGGAGCTGGAGGACGCCAGCGAGAACGGGACTCATATCCGTACTCAGAACCTCTCCGGCTTGACGAGGGCGAGGACGAGATAGCCCAGCAGGGCGGCGGCCACGACGAGACCGACGATGTTCTCGGCAGTCACAGCTTGGCCACCCCCTTGGCGATGAGAGCCACCAACGCGAAGACCGCGATCGTGGTGACGACGAAGGCCACGTCGGCCATCGTGAGCTCCTGAGTGAAGAACGGATTCTCGGACCACCTGAGCAAAGCGCCTTTCGGCCAGGTCACGGCTTCCGTTAACGCGTCCCTGACGAGTCGGGGCGCCCTCTTTACGCGTCCTCTACGGGATGCGGTCCGACCCTCGGTTCGAGCCTCGGTATCGGCGCTGTCATCGCGCGGTCAGCGGTCTGTCAGCGGGGCCGGACATCGTCGGGACGGTCCGTCGGGCGCGCCGAGGGGCCGAGAGGGAGGGACGATGTCGTACGCGATCCGGGCCGAGGGCCTGGTCAAGAGGTACGGGGACACGGTCGCGCTGGACGGCGTCGACCTGGAGCTACGGGTCGGAGAGGTGCGGGCGCTGCTCGGCCCGAACGGCGCGGGCAAGACCACCGCCGTACGGATCCTGGCCACCCTGGAGCAGCCGGACGCGGGCGGGGCGACGATCGGCGGCCACGATCTCGTACGGGACCGGGCACGGGTCCGCGAATTGATCGGTCCACCGCTGCCCGGCGCCGGAGGACTCGACGCACTCGACCGCCTGCCGGGCAGACCACGCGTGCTGCTCCTGGACGAGCCGGACGCCGGACTCGACCCCCGTGCCCGCGACGCCCTGCGGGACGTCGTGCGGCGGCTGGCGGCGGACGGGAGCTCGGTGCTGCTGACGACGCAGCACCCGGAGGAGGCCGACGGCCTGGCCGACCGGGTCACCGTGCTCGACCGCGGCCGGGTCGTCGCCGAGGGACGCCCCGACGAACTGAGACACCGGATCGGCGAGCCCCGGCTGTGGGTGCGCCCGACGCTGCCCGGGGACGGGGCCGCGGTGGCGCGCATCCTGACGGAGCTGGCCGGCACCGCCCCCCGGCGCGACCGGCACCGCGTCCTGTTCTCGGTCCCGGCCTCCGACCCGATGCTGCTCTCCGCCCTGGTCCGCCGCCTCGAACGTGCCGGCATCGGCACCGAGGACGTCGGCCTACGCCGACCGGGCCTGGACGAGGTACTCCTGGCGTTGACGGAGCGGGCCGGGGCGTGTCCGGCGGATCACTGAGCAGCAGGACCGAAGCTTCCCGGGGCCTCCGGGGCCGGTTCACATCCGATCCCGGTCGCAGCACTAGGACTTCGGCTCCCGAGCCGCCTCCTCGTTCAGCCGGGTCAGCGCCTGCTGTCTCGGCATCTCGGCGCCTTGACGGAACGCTTCGCGGTAGCCGTCCTCGCCGAGCTTCGCGGTCAGCTCGGCGGCGAGCGCCCGCATCTCCGGGTCGCCGTGGTCGAAGGTGCCTCGGATGGCCCGGCTCATCCCCAGAGCGGTCGCCGCGCCGGTGGGATCCTGTTCGAGGGCCAGCAGCGCGGCGAGCTGCTGTGCGATCCCGGCCAGGCCGTTGCTGTCACCACGAGCGGTGAGGCCGCGCAGCGCCTTCGGCAGCAGAGCACGGGCCTCTTCGAGTGCTCCCTCCACACGCCGGTTCCCCATCCGGCTCACCGCGATGATGTCCCGGGACGTCTCCTCCGGGTAGGGGAGCCAACGCACGAGTGTCTCCATCCGGTCCAGGGCCTCGTCGGCCCTGGTCAGATCACCCGTCGCGCGGTACGCGATGGCGAGTACCGGCAGCAGACCGGCCTCCACTCGCCGATGCCCGCGCTCCTTGGCCTGCTTCTCCGCAGCGTGGATGTCCCGCAGGGCACCCTCCAGGTCGCCGATCCGGATCCGCTCCATCGCGAGCCTGTACTTGGTCCACAGGAGGTGTTCCTCCGTGCCCAGCTCGGAGCTGATCGCCACGGCCCTCTCGAACGCGACGAGGGCCTGGTCGTGCTCGCCCCGCAGCGAGTGCGTCGCGCCCGTGGGCAGCAGGCTCATCACCAGCCCCCAGCGGTCCCCGACCTCCTCGAAGCCGCGCAGCGCCTCGCGCCGGGCGTGGGCCCCCGTCTCCCGGTCCCCCTGCTCACTGAGAACGAAGTCATGGGCCCAGTAGGCACTGGCCCGCACCCAGGGGTCCGGGTGGTTCAGGGACTGCTGGAGCCCGCGTTCGCGGTCGGCGTCGCCGACGAGCTGGGACATGCGCAGCAGCGGCAGCGCAGGGTGGAAACCGAGCACGTCCGCGGAGTCGACGGCCTCCTCCTCCGGAGGCGAGGCGGCGCCCTCGGCTCCCGGGGCGCCCGCCGCGCTGCGTACGAGACCGAAGGCCAGCCGCGCCTCGTGCGGCAGCGCGTCGCCGAACTCCATGACCTCGCCGAGGAAGGTCTCGAACTGGGTGGTCATGCCTCTGATCCCCCAGTACCAGAACATCGCCCGGACGAACCGGGAGGCCATCGACGCGTCCCGGGCGTCGACCATGGACCGCAGCGCGGCGACCATGTTGTCGTGCTCGGCGTCGAAGACCGCGATCGCCCGCAGCTGTTCGCCGGTACGGAGCAGGGGTTCGAGCTCCTCGGCCAGCGCGAGGAAGTGGTCGGCGAACCGCGCGGCGACGTCGTCCCCCGCCCGGACGAGCCGGTCGGCCGCGTAGGCACGTACCGTCTCCAGCATGCGATAGCGCGGCTCGTCCTCGTCGGATGCGGTCACCAGGGACTTCTCGACCAGGGAGCCGAGTACGTACAGCACGTCGTCGGCCGGCAGCGACTCGTCCGAGCAGACCCCTTCGAGCGCGGCGACCGTGGCACCGCCGGGGAACACCGAAAGCCGCCGGGCCAGGGCCCGTTCGGGCTCGTCGAGGAGGTCCCAGCTCCACTCGACCAGCGCGAGCAGCGTGCGCTGACGGGGCAGCGCGGTGCGGCTTCCCGAGGTGAGCAGACGGAAGCGGTCGTCGAGCCGGTGTGCGATCTGGTCGACGCTCATCGCGCGCAGTTTGGCCGCGGCCAGTTCCAGCGCGAGCGGCATCCCGTCGAGACGGCGGCAGATCTCCACCACGGCTCCCACCGTGCGGTCGTCGAGCGTGAAGCCGGGCCGGACGCCGACGGCACGGTCGACGAAGAGGCGCACCGCCGCCGAGTCGGCGGCCTCGGCGAGCTCCCGCGACTGCGCGGGAAGCTCCAGCGGGCCGAGGGGACACAGCGCCTCCCCGGTGATGGCGAGCGCTTCCCTGCTGGTGGCGAGAATCCTCAACTGCGGCAGCCGGTAGAGGAGTTCCTCGGCAAGTTCCGCGGCCTTCTCGACGAGGTGCTCGCAGTTGTCGAGGACGAGGACCGCCTCTCCGCCGTCGAAGAGTTCGGCCAGCCGCTCGACCGGCGCCTGGGCTCGTCCGGCGTCGTAGAGCCGCCCGTCCTGGGAGCCGAGCGTGCCGAGCACCGCGTCGGCGAGCCGGTCCCCGGGACCCACGCCCGCCAGCGGTACGAACCACACGCGGCCGCGCTGATAGGCGCGGTGCCGGCTCGCCGCTTCGAGCGACAGTCTGGTCTTGCCCGCGCCGCCGAAGCCGACGATGGTGACGAGCCGGGAGGCGGCCATCAGACCGGCGATCCGGTCGAGTTCGCGGTCGCGGCCGACGAAGCTGGTGAGCCGGGCCGGGAGGCGGCTGGGCGCGGTCTCGGCCCGGGCCGCCGGTGCCGTCAGCTCTCCACGGAGGAGCGCCAGATGGATCTCCTGGAGCTCGGCCGACGGGTCGACGCCCAGTTCGTCGCCGAGTCGGCCGCGCATCCGCTCGTACACGGCCAGGGCGTCGGACTGGCGTCCCGCCGCGGACAGCGCCCGCATCCGCAGACCGGCGACACGTTCGCTCAACGGGCGTTCGCCACCTGCCGATTCGAGGTCGGCGAGGACCTCGGCGTGCCGGCCGAGCCGCAGCTCCGCGTCGAAACGGTCCTCCGCGGCGGCAGCCCGCAGGTCGTCGAGGCGCACGGCCGCGGCGCGGGCGAACGGGGCGTCCAGCACGTCCGCGAGGGCCGGGCCGCGCCACAGTGCGAGCGCCTCGGCGAGCACCGAAGCCGCTTCCTCGAGGCGGCCGGCGGCCAGCTCACGCCTGCCCCGCCCGGCCAGTTCCTCGAACCGCTGGGCGTCCACGTCCTCGTCGCGCACCGACAGGCGATACCCCCCGGCCACGGACTCCACGGTGGCGGCACCCCGCAGGGCCTTGCGCAGCCGGGACGCCAGGGCCTGGAGGGCGTTGCCGGCCTCGGCAGGGGAATCGGCGCCCCACAGTCCGTCGACGAGCGCGTCGACGGACACCGGCCGGCCGCCTTCGAGCGCGAGCCGGGCCAGCAGCATCCGCAGCCGGACCCCTCCGACGTCGATCGGCATCGCGTCGTCCGTACCGGCTCCGACCGGTCCCAACAGGACAATCCTCACAGCTTCAGCCTCCCCCGGGCCCCGGACCGCCGCCACCCTCGCCGGGGGCGAATCTCCGCCGACTCGCCGATGCGCGAACGGCGTTGCCGTACGGCGAGGTCACGCCCTCGGCGACCGGCGCCATCCTAGCGATCATGCTCCGGGAGGACCCGCTCCTTTGTCACTCCGTCCGCAGCGCCCGGGCCGTCGGTGTCCGCGCCGCCCAGAGCGCCGGGGCCAGCGCGCCCGTGACGGCGATCGCGACTCCCGCCAGGGCGAGCGTGGCGAGCAGCGGCGTGCCGTACACGTCTATGTGGGCGCCGGGGATCGTGGTGCCGACCGCGCGGCCCATCGACGGCATCACCGTGCGGTGCAGCGCCACGCCGAGCGGGACCCCGACCGCCCCCGCCACCAGACCGATCGCGCCCACCGAGGTGAGGACCTGGACGACCGTCTGACGGGGGGTCATTCCCAGGGCCTTGAACACGCCCAGGTCCCGGACCCGGTCCCGGGTGTCGAGCACCACCGTGTTGAGCACGCCCAGGCAGGCCACGGCGACCAGCATCAGCGTGAGCATCGCGATCAGTGCCTGCATCGCCAGGATCACGCTGGACTTGCCGGCCTCCGTGACCGCCGCCCACGCGCCGAGCGGTGTCAGGGCGGCGTTCAGCTCCTCGACGTAACGGGCCTGGTCCGCACCGGCCGTGAGCTCGACACTGAAGTCGGCCGGCATGAAGCGCGTCCCCAGCGCGGCGACCGACGAGGCGTCGGTGCGCAGGGCCATCCCCTTGTCGCCGAGGTCGAAGACCTCGCCGACGATCCGCAGCCGAACGGTGCGCCCCCGGTCCGACACGGCGACCGTCTCTCCCACCCGCACCCCCGCGGCCTGCAGGAAACGCGCGGCCGCGACCGCCTCGCCGGGGCCGCTGAACCAGCGCCCCGACACCATCGTCACGCCCGCACCCGCACCCGCGGTGTCGCCGTCGTAGGCGACGAGGGGCACGCCGCCCTTGAGACCGGCCACGCCCAGCTCCGACTTGGCGGTCCGGTGGAAGGACGCGGTGTCCGGGCGGGCCTCGATCGCCGCGGCGACCTTCGCCGGGTCGGCCGGCGCCGGGGGTCCCGTGTCACCGGGCCCGGGACGGGCCACCGTGTGGACCGTGACGGTGCCGCCGCGGTCCGGGTCCCCGCCCGTCTTGACCGCGACCAGCGTGCTGCCGAGCCCCACCGCGAACGTCACCGCCAGGGCCCCGAAGGCGACCGCGGCGGCCGTCGTCGCAGACCGTGCCGGCCGGGCGAACGGGCTCCCGAGCCCCATGACGACCGGTCGCGGCAGCCTCAGACGCCCCAGCAGACGGCGGACGCGCCGCCCCCTCCGACTGCCCCCGGTCCGGCCGGCGCCGAGCACCAGGACGGTAGGCAGCCGCGCCGCCCGCAGCGCCGGGCCGAACGCGGTCGCGGCGACCACCACCAGGGCACCCGCCGGAACCACGAGGTCCACCCACAGGGGAATGAGCACCGCCCCCGTCCCGTACGCCTCCGCCACCTCGGCCATCAGCGGCACGGCGATCACGTTGCCCAGGACCGCGCCCAGCACGGCCCCCACCGAGGCCGGGATCAGCGCCTGGCCGACGTACGCCCGCCCCACCTGGAGCGGTGTGAAGCCGAGGGACTTCAGGATGCCGATCCGCCGGGTCGCGGCGCCCACCGCGCCGCTGACGACGATCCCGATCACCAGGACGGACATGGCGAGGCCGAGCAGCGCGAAGGCGGTGATGAAGGGGACGAAGGCGGCGGTGTTCGCCTGTGCGGTCTGCCGGACGTCGAGGTACGACTGTGCACCCGCGACCGCCCGCGGCGGCACGGCTGCGGCGATCGCCGCCCGGCCGGCCTCGATGTCGGCGCGGGTCGCGGAGTCGGTGAGCCGGTAGAGCATCTGCAGTCCGGGCGTGGCCCCCGGCCCCGATCCGGACGATGTGCCGGTCAGCCGGGGCAGCTGCGCGGGTACGACCCAGGCGTCGGCGCTCTCCCCCGCCGACTCGGCGATCCCGACCACCGTCAGTTCGGTGTCACCGGCCCGGAAGCGGGTCCCGAGCCCGGTGCCGCGCTCCGTCGCGCCCCGCTCCATCACGATCTCTCCGGGGGCACCCGCCCAGCGCCCCTCTACCAGCTCCACGCGGTCCACGGGGGCCTCGGGCGAGCCGCGCCCCACGACCGTCAGGGCCGGCGGCTCGAAGCCCGGCGGCGCGCCCTGGGTGTCGTACAGCCGGACGGATGCGACGGTGAACGGGCCCGCGGCCGCGTCCACGCCGGTGGCGTCCTCGGTCGCCTTGAGACGTCCGCCGGTGGTCGCGGAGCCGTCGAACTGCACGGTCAGGTGGGCCCCTCGCTGCTGGGCGAAGGCCCGGTCGAACGGCCCTCGGGAGGCCACGAGCAGCCCGACGGCGAGGACCGCGGCCGCCACCGACAGCAGCGTCGTCAGCGCCATCACCGCGGTCTGCACGCGGCGCCGCCCGACCCCGCCGCGGACCACCCGGCCCAGGGCGCCGCGCCGTGCCACGGGGCGGCTCATCGGGCCACCGCCCGGACGTCGCGGGCGATCCGGCCGTCGACCAGCTCGATCGTCCGTGTCGCGCAGGACTCGGCGAGCGTCAGGTCGTGGGTGACGAGGACGATGGTCTGCCCGGCGGCGTTGAGTTCGCGGAGCAGGTCGCGTACGTCCGCGCCGGAGGCGGTGTCCAGCGCGCCGGTGGGCTCGTCGGCGAGCAGCAGCGGCGGGCGGTTCATCAGGGCCCGGGCGACCGCGACGCGCTGGCGCTCGCCGCCGGACAGCCGGCCGGGATAGGCGTGGGCGTGCCGGTCGATGCCGAGCTGTGCGAGGAGTTCGGCGGCGCGGGCCGCCGCCTTCGCGGGCGCCGTACCGGACAACTGTGCGGGAAGCAGCACGTTGTCGGTCACGGTGAGGTCGTCGAGGAGGTTGAAGAACTGGAAGACCATGCCGATGCGCGAGCGCCGGTACTTCGCCGAGGCCGTCTCGTTCAGGGTGTCGACGCGCAGCCCGTCGACGCTGACGCTGCCCGTGGTGGGACGGTCGAGGCCGGCGATCATGTTGAGCAGTGTCGACTTGCCGCTGCCGGAGGGGCCGAGCACGGCGAGCGCCTCACCGGGACGCACCTGGAGCGTCAGCCCGTCCAGTGCGGGTGGGCCCTCGTCGTACGCCTTGCGCACCTCGCGTACGTCGATGAGCGGGTCGGTCATGGGTCCTCCACAGCTGGTCCGGTCGGGCGGCATCGACGCTAGGAGGGAGGGGGGCGTGCGCACGTCGGCCGCGGTGCGGAAGATCCGTACCGCGCGTGGTGGACGTCGTGGCCGTGTCATCCCCGCGATGTACGCCCGTGGAGCACGGGGCTGCGCCTCACGATTGATTCGGCCCCACGTGCCCCTTGGCACACTGACCCGGTGAACAGGGAAGAGGAGTCGGTCGTCCGTCGGTTGCGCGCGCTGTGGTCCGTCGGCGCGCCGCCGTCGTTGTCGCTCCGGTCCTGGGTGGCCGATGCGATGCTCGCGCTGGCCGTCGCGGTGTGGACCGTGGTGGGCGATCTGAACCGTTCGTATGTGGAGCTGCTCCATGGGGAGCCCGACGGGCCCTCGGCTCCGCCGGTGCCGACGGTGCCGCCTGCGCCGACGGTGCCACCTGTGCCGACGGTGCCACCTGTGCCGACGCCTGGGGCCGAACACGTCGTGCCGGTGCCGCCGGTGCCGCCGGTGCCGCCCGTTTCGCCGGCCCCGCCGGCCCCGCCGGCCTCGCCCGGGGCCGAACAGGTCGTGTCGACCGTGGAGCACACGCTGCCGCCGGTGGAACTCTGGGAGCTGACGGCGGCGGTTCTGACCGCGTTGCCGCTGCTGCTGCGCCGCCGCTTCCCGCTGACCGCGTACTGGGCGGTGGTGGGGGCCACGGCCCTGCTGTACCAGGGCGATGTCTCCCAGGACGCGATCACGGTCACCTTCGCGTCCGGCCTGATCGCGGCGTACAGCGCGGCGATGTACAGCCCGCACCGCATGGCGACGGCGGCCTCGCTGCTCGTGGGTGTGGTGCTGTACGGGGCGACACCCCTGGTCCCCGAGGTGGACGGGGGTCTGGTCCCGGTCCTCGTCCTGCTCCCGGTCGCTGTGGCCGCGCACGGCATCCACACCTGGCGGCAGCGGGCGCAGGCACTGCGGGAGGAGCAGCAGGCCGCGCTGCGGCGGGCCGTGGAGCAGGAACGCGCCAGGATCGCCCGCGAGTTGCACGATGTGGTCACCCACAACGTGAGCATGATGACGATTCAGGCGGGCGCCGCACGCAAGGTGCTGGACAAGTCGCCCGAGCAGGCCAGAGAGGCCATGCTGGCGGTGGAGGCGGCAGGCCGCACGGCGATGTCCGAGCTGCGCCATGTGATGGGGCTGCTCACGATGGCCGCCGACGGCCCCGATCCCGCGACCGTGGACCTGGCCCCGCAGCCGGGCCTCGACCGGCTCGAGGAGCTGGCCGGCCGGGTGCGGGACACCGGCGTGCGGGTGGAGCTGACGGTGCGCGGCACCCCGGCGGCCGAACTGCCGGCCGGCGTCGAACTGGCCGTGTACCGGGTGGTGCAGGAGGCACTGACGAACGCGGTGAAGCACGCGGCGGGGGCGAGCGTGGAGGTCACCGTGGAGTACGCGGCGGGCGAGATACGGGTGGAGGTGGCCGACACCGGTGGCACGGCGCGCCCTCCGGCCGGCCCCGGCGGCGGTCGTGGGCTCCTGGGCTTGCGCGAACGCCTGTCGGTCTACGGCGGTACGCTGCACGCGGGCGGGAGACCAGGCGGGGGCTACGGGGTCCGGGCCGTGATTCCGGTGGAGGCTCCGTGACCGAGGCACCCCGAGTGGTGATCGTCGACGACCAGGCCCTGGTGCGGACCGGCTTCCGGATGATCCTGGCCGCCGACGGCATCGACGTTGTCGGGGAGGCCGCCGACGGGGACGAGGCGGTCGCCGTGGTCCGCCGGACGCGGCCCGACGTGGTCCTGATGGACATCCGGATGCCGGGCACCGACGGTCTGGAGGCCACGCGCCGCATCCTCCGGGACGAGGTGACGTCGTCGCCCCGCGTCGTCATCCTGACCACGTACGACCTCGACCAGTACGTCTACGCCGCCCTGAGCGCGGGGGCGAGCGGCTTCCTGCTGAAGGACGTCACCCCCGAGCACCTGGCTGCCGCGGTCCGTCTGGTCCGCTCCGGGGACGCCCTGCTGGCCCCGGCCATCACGCGCCGCCTGGTCGAGCGTTTCGCCGTGTCACGGGAGCGCACGGCATCGCTGCACCGCGATCTGTCCGCGCTCACACCGCGGGAGCTGGAGGTGTTCGAGGCGCTGGCGAGGGGCGACAGCAACGCCGAACTGGCGGCCCGCTTCCGGTTGAGCGAAGCCACGGTCAAGACGCATGTCGCCCGTATCCTCTCCAAGCTCCGGCTCCGCGACCGCGCGCAGGCGGTGATCGCCGCCTACGAGACGGGCCTCGTCACACCGGGCTCCGACGGCGGCCCGCGCCGGGGGCTCTGACCCCGTACGTCACGCACGTGAGCTCGACCGGCCGCCGCGAGCCACCGGAACGCCGACGGGGCGGCGGTGGGAGGGTGAGCGAGCCCTTTCGGGCTCTGCCGCACCGCTCCACCGCCGCCCCGATCACCGGGACCCGGACATGCCGGACCGCCGAGGTCAGACCACGGGCACCGGGTACGTCGGGTACTCGACGCCGGACACGTGCTGGACGACGCGGATGACCTGGCACGAGTAGCCGAACTCGTTGTCGTACCAGAGGTAGAGGATCGCGTTGTCGCCGTCGACCTTGGTGGCGCCGGCGTCGACGATCGAGGCGTGACGCGAGCCGACGAAGTCCATGGAGACGGCGTCGGGAGCGGTCGTGAAGTCGATCTGGCGCTTCAGCGGCGAGTGCAGCGAGACGTCACGGAGGTAGTCGAGGACCTCTTCGCGGGTGGTCTCGCGGCCCAGGCGCAGGCTCAGGATGGCGATCGAGACGTCCGGGACGGGGACGCGGATCGAGCTGCCGGTGATCGGCGCCTTGAGGTCCGGGAGCGCCTTGGCCACGGCGGAGGCGGCACCGGTCTCGGTGATGACCATGTTCAGCGGCGCGGAGCGGCCACGACGGTCGGCCTTGTGGTAGTTGTCCAGCAGGTTCTGGTCGTTGGTGAACGAGTGGACGGTCTCCACGTGACCGCGCAGGACGCCGTACTCGTCGTCCATGGCCTTCAGCGGCGGGACGATCGCGTTGGTGGTGCAGGAGGCGCAGGAGAGGATGCGCTCGTCCGGCTTCACCGTGTCGTGGTTGACGCCGTGCACGATGTTCGGGACGTCGCCCTTGCCCGGGGCGGTCAGGACGACCTTGTCGATGCCGGGACGCAGGTGCTTCGAGAGCCCCTCGCGGTCGCGCCACTTGCCCGTGTTGTCGATGAGGATGGCGTCCTTGATGCCGTACGCCGTGTAGTCGACCTCGGAGGGGTCGTTGGCGTAGATCACCTTGATCGCGTTGCCGTTGGCGACGATCGTGCTGTTCGCCTCGTCCACGGTGATGGTGCCCTGGAACTGGCCGTGGATGGAGTCGCGGCGCAGCAGCGAGGCGCGCTTGACCAGGTCCTGGTCGCCGCCCCCGCGGACGACGATCGCGCGCAGGCGCAGACCGTTGCCGGAGCCGGCCTTCTCGATGAGCAGGCGGGCGACGAGGCGGCCGATGCGACCGAAGCCGTAGAGGACGACGTCGCGCCCCTCGCGGCACTCGATCTTGTTGGCACCCGTGGCGCCGGCGACGGCCTCGGCGGTGAACTGCTCGACCGAGAGACCGCGGTCGTCCGTCTTGAAGTCCGCGGCCAGCATGCCGATGTCGATCTGGGAAGGACCGAGATCCAGCGCGGTGAGCGCCTGCAGGAACGGCAGCGTCTCGGTGACCGACAGCTCCTCACCGTCGATCTGCCGGGCGAACCGGTGGGTCTTCAGGATGCTGACCACCGACTTGTTCACCAGGGAGCGGCTGTGGAGAAGGACGGTGACGTCCCGCTCCCGGTGCAGCTTCCCGATGATCGGGATCATCGACTCCGCGATCTCCTCGCGGATCTTCCAGTTGGTGAACGAGTCGTCATTGACAGTCACAGGTTTATCTTTCGAGCTAGGCGGCGCTCATATGCTAACCCGGCCCTCCTTTGATCGTTCAAGGGGGACCTTAGGCAGACCCAAGAAGGAGCTGGGAGCGGGGGAGAAAATCCCTTTCGTGTACTTACGCCCCTGTATTCATCGGCGCCCTATCCTCGTCGTTGTCGTCGACGCAGGAGGAAGCGCGTGGAGCAGCTGCTGAGGGTCCAGAACTTCGTCGTCTCGCGTGACGGGTTCGGCGCGGGTGAGGGCCAGACTCTCGAGAGACCGTTCGGCCATGCCGATCCGGGGAGCATGTTCGCCTGGGCCGGCGCCACGGCGAGCTGGCCGAACCGGACCGACCCCGGGGGGACCCGCGGCCTCGACGACTACTTCACGCGGGACTTCGCACGCAACATCGGCGCCGAGATCATGGGCCGCAACAAGTTCGGACCCCAGCGCGGGCCCTGGCAGGACCACGAGTGGCGCGGCTGGTGGGGCGACGAGCCCCCCTTCCACACACCGGTCTTCGTCATGACCCACCACGAGCGCCCGTCGTTCACGCTCTCCGACACCACGTTCCACTTCGTCGACGGCTCCCCCGCCACGGTCCTCGCCCGGGCGAAGGACGCGGCGCGGGGCAAGGACGTCCGCCTCGGCGGCGGCGCGACCACCATCCGGGAGTTCCTGGACGCCGACCTAGTCGACACCCTGCACGTGGCGGTCTCGCCGGTGGAGCTGGGCTCCGGCGTACGGCTCTGGGAGTCACCCGACGAGCTGCTCGACCGCTTCCACCTCGAGGCCGTGCCCAGCCCGAGCGGAGTGACGCACCACCTGTTCTGGCGGAGGTGAGGGGAGGCGACAAGGCCCGGCGCGCCCCCGCGCCACCGATGAGTTCCGGGATCTCGTGGCGTCTACCGTCGGTAGGCAGCCATCGTCGGACACCCCCATGGAGCGTCACATGAGGAAGATCGTCTCCCAGCTGTTCATCTCGCTCGACGGAGTCGTCGAGGACCCGCACATCTGGCACTTCCCGTACTTCGACGACGAGATGGGCGTCGCGGTCGACGCCGTCATCGGCCGGGCGGACACGCTCCTCCTGGGGCGTCGGACATACGACAGCTTCGCGGGGGCGTGGCCCGAGCGGGAGGCGGCCGGCGGTGAGGACGCTCCCTTCGCCAAGGTCATCGGCGACGCCCGCAAGATCGTCGTCTCGCGCCGGCCGCTCACCTTCACCTGGCGGAACTCCGAGCAGCACCAGGGCGATCTCCTCGACGCCGTCAGGGCGCTGAAGAACGAGCCGGACGGCAGCCGGATCGCGATCAGCGGCTCGGTGTCCCTGGTGCGGCAGCTCCTCGCCGCCGGACTGCTGGACGAGCTGAACCTGCTGGTGCACCCCATCGCCGTACGCAAGGGGATGCGGCTGTTCGACGAGGCCGAGACGCCGACGCCGCTGAAGCTGCTCTCCTCCGCGACCTTCGCCACCGGCGTCCTCGACCTGGTGTACGCCCCCGCCGGCGAGGCCGGTGAGGGCGGCTACGAGGAGGCCAAGGCGCACCTGCCCCACTCCGACCGGTAGGCCGCGGGGCGGGGCGGTCGGCCTGCCGTGTCCACCTGGTGAACAGGTGAGTGGCGGATCTTGTCGCTCCGTCCGGAAAGCCGCAGGTCACAGCGGTGTCTTCGGAGCGTCAGGTGGCGCAATACTGCGGCAACACCATCCCGGCCACCCCGCCGGTACGTTCCCAGACATGTCAGCCGAACCCACCCCCGCCTCCCTCCCGGTCGCCGCCGCGCGCCGTCGGCGGCTGCGCGCGGACCGGGCCCGGCAGCTCGCCGACCTGCTGCGTCACCAGATCCTGACGGGCGGCTTCCCCGGGGGCGTCCTCCCCCTGGAGGACGCCATCGCCGCCGACTACCGGGCCAGCCGCAACACCGTCCGGCAGGCCATGGACCTGCTGCGCGGCGAGCAGCTCGTCGCCCGGCAGCCGGGAGTCGGCACCGTCGTGGTGTGCGAGAAGTACCCCCACGGCCTGGACCGGCTCCAAGGGCTTGCGGAGACGCTGCACGAGCACGGCCGGGTCACCAACGAGGTACGTACGGTCGGGCCGGTCGCCGCCTCCGGACCCGTCGCCCACCGCCTGGGTCTGCCCGAGCACACCGACGTGCTCTGCATCGAGCGGCTGCGCCGCCTGAACGGGCTTCCGCTCTCACTCGACCTGTCCTATCTGCCGATGGACATCGGCGGTGAACTCCTCGGCTGCGACCTGGAGAACACGGACGTCTTCCGGCTCCTCGAAACGCTGACCGGCGGCCCGCTGGGGCACGCCGAGATCACCCTCGAAGCGGTCAACGCCGACGCGCACTCCGCCGCCGTCCTCCAGGCCCCGCGCGGGGCCGCCGTACTGATGCTGGAACGGCTGACCTGTCTGCCCGACGGACGACCGGTGGACCTGGAGTTCATCCGGTTCCGCGGCGACCGCATCACCATGAGCGGCGTACTGCGCCGCTCCCTCTGAGCCCCGCCCCACCACTTCCCCTTCCGCCCCTCCCCGGAGACAGCCATGCCTCTCGTGCCGCAGCGCGCCGACGTGCCCGTGACCATCGACGAGTCGAAGTGCATCGACGGCTGCACCCTCTGCGTCGACATGTGTCCGCTCGACTCGCTCGCGATCCGCGAGGACAACGGCAAGGCGTACATGCACGTGGACGAGTGCTGGTACTGCGGCCCGTGCGCGGCCCGCTGCCCCACCGACGCGGTCACCGTCAACATGCCCTATCTGCTCCGGTGAAAGGCCCGATTCCCATGCCCGACAAGAAGATCCCATCGCGTCGCCCGCTCGTCCCGTTCCTCTCCTTCGCCCTGCTGCTCCCGCTGGCCACCGCCTGTGGCGGAGCCGCGGGCGCCGACGACTCGGCCGGCGCACGGACGGTCACGGTGACCGTCGGCTACCAGTCGAAGACCATCAACACCGTCACGGCCGGCACCCTGCTGCGCTCCCTCGGCTACTTCGAGGAGGAGCTCGCCGCCCGCGGGAAGAAGGACGGCATCACCTACAAGGTCGCGTGGCAGGACTACGCGACCGGCGCCCCGATCACGGCCCAGATGACCGCCGGGAAGATCGACATCGGTTCCATGGGCGACTTCCCCCTGCTCATCAACGCGGCGCGCGGCAAGCAGCTCAAGCAGCCCACCCGGCTGGTCGCGGTGACCGGCTACAACCTGCGCGGTGGCCTCAACACCGTGGTCACCGCTCCCGGTTCGAGTGTGGGCTCGCTGGCCGACCTGCGCGGGAAGAAGGTGTCCACCAGCGTCGGCTCGGCCGCCGACGGCACCCTCGTGCGGGCCCTCCAGCGCGCCGGCCTCGACCCGGAAAAGGACATCCGCAAGCTCAACCAGCAGCCCAGCGTCGGCGCGTCCGCCCTGACCGCCGGCAGCGCCGACGCGCTCTCCCAGTTCGTCGCCTGGCCGGGACTGCTGGCCTACGAGGGCCGGGCCAAGGCGCTGTACGACGGTGCCGAGCTGAACTTGCCGACCTTCCACGGGGTCACCGTCCGGGAGAAGTTCGCCAAGGAGCGGGCGGGGATCCTCGACGACTTCCTCACGGCGCAGCGGCGGGCCACCGATCACCTCCGCACCCAGCCGGTCGCGGCGGCCGAGTCGGTCGCCAAGGAGACCGGGCTGCCGGCCGAGGTGGTCTACCTCTACAACGGCGCCAACGGCATCTCCACCTTCGACCCGGAGCTCCGCCCGGAGCTCATCGCCGCGCTGAAGGAGGACGTACCGCTGCTGAAGGCGGCCAAGCTGGTGGGCGACGTCGACGTGGACGCGTTCGTCGACCCCGCGCCGCTGAAGCGGGCCGCGCAGGCCCCCGCGTACCCGAAGGCGACCGCCGCGAAGCCCGAGCTGTGGCTGAAGGGCCAGAGCACCACCCGGACGTTCACCAGCCCCAAGGAGCTGCTGAAGGCCGCCAAGGGCGCCGATGTGCGCGCCGCGTACGTCCCCGACGCGGTCACGGGCACGCTGTGGTTCGCCGACAAGGCGGTGTGGGTCGTCGACGGCGCCGAGCTGCGCGCCTTCGTCACCCCGTCCGGCGCGAAGGCGTACGCCGCCGCGCACCCCGGGTCCCGGATCGTCGACTACGCGGCCGCCGTCGGCCTGGCGTCATGACCGCGGGCCGCTGGCTGCTCCGCGTGGTCTCGCTCGGGGCGGCCCTCGGGCTGTGGCAGCTGCTGACCTCACTGGACGTCAACCTGTGGCTGCGGTTCGAGCAGTTCCCGACCGTCGACGAAGTGGCCTCCGCCTTCGCCGACCGGGTCGGCACCGCTCCGTACTGGCAGGACCTGGGACACAGCGTGCGCCGGATCGTGGTCGGCTTCCTGCTGGCCGCGGTGCTCGGAGTGGCGGTGGGCACCGCCGTCGCCCGGTCCCGGTGGGCTGCCGACCTGCTGGGCCCGCTCCTCGAGGTCGTACGGCCGGTGCCGGCCATCGCCCTCGTACCGGTCGCGATCCTGCTGCTGCCCACCAACGAGCAGGGCATCGTCTTCATCACCTTCACCGCCGCCTTCTTCCCCGTGCTCGTGTCGACCCGGCACGCGGTGCGCGCACTCTCCCCCGTGTGGGAGGAGGCCGTGCTCACCATGGGCGGCGGCCGGCTGCGAGTGCTGTTCTCGGTGGTGCTGCCGGGCGCGCTGCCGGGCATCTTCGGCGGTCTGTCCGTGGGCATCGGCGTCTCGTGGATCTGTGTGATCTCCGCGGAGATGATCTCGGGTGAGTACGGCGTGGGCTACCGCACCTGGCAGGAGTACACGGTCGTCGACTATCCGGGCGTCTTCGTCGGCATGGCCACCATCGGAGCCCTGGGCTGGCTCACCTCCACCGCGGTGGAGCTACTGGGCCGCCGTGTCACCTCCTGGCTGCCCAGGCCCGCCGCACGACCGGCCGGCCGCGTCCCCCGTGCGGTGCTCCGCCGCCGGGCGGCGTCCCGTGCCCCCCTCGTACCCGCCCCTGCCTCTGCCCCTGCCTCCGCCCTGGAGAAGGAGTCCGTCTCATGAGCAGCGCGCCCCCGCGCCCCGCACCCGCGCCGACCGGCGCGGAGCTCGCCCTGGACGATGCACGGCTCGGTCACGCGGACGGTACGACGGTGCTCACCGCCGCCGGGCTGCGGATCGCGCCGGGAGAACTGCTGGCCGTGGTCGGCCCGTCCGGCTGCGGGAAGTCCACGCTGCTGCGCACCCTCGCCGGACTGCTTCCCGCGCTCGACGGACGGGTGACCCAGGACGGGGAGCCCATCGGCGGGCCCGGCGCGGACCGGGCGCTGGTCTTCCAGCACGACGCCCTGCTGCCCTGGCGGACCGTCCGCGCCAACGTGGAACTGCCGTTGGCGATCCGCCGGGTCCCTCGTCCCGAACGGCGGCGGTCCGCCGCCGACTGGCTGGACCGGGTCGGCCTCGCCGAGCACGCCCACAAGCTGCCGCACCAGCTGTCCGGCGGACAGCGCCAGCGCGTCCAACTGGCCCGTGCCCTGGCCGGCCGGCCCCGTGCGGTGCTGATGGACGAGCCCTTCGGCGCGCTCGACGCGCACACCCGCGCCGAGATGCAGGACCTGCTCGTGGACATCCTGCGCGGCACGGGGGCGACCGTCGTCTTCGTCACCCACGACGTGGACGAGGCCCTCCATCTCGGAGACCGTGTCGCTCTCCTTCCCTCCGGCCGGGTGCTCGACGTCCCGCACCCGCGGCAGCGGGACGCGCGCCGGGCGCCCGCCACCGCCGAGCTGCGCCGGCGCATCCTCGCATCCCTCTGAAAGGCATTCCGTGGACACCCCACCGGCCCCGGCCGCCCCCTTGGCCGTCCCCTCCCTCGCCGACGCCACCGAACTGTCCTGCGACGTCCTCGTCATCGGCGGCGGCACCGCCGGCACCATGGCCGCGCTGACGGCCGCCGGGCTCGGCGCGAACGTGCTGCTCCTGGAGAAGGCGCACGTCCGGCACTCCGGCGCCCTCGCCATGGGGATGGACGGGGTCAACAACGCCGTCGTACCGGGCCGGGCCGAACCCGACGACTACGTCGCCGAGATCACCCGCGCCAACGACGGCATCGTCGACCAGTCGACCGTCCGGCAGACCGCGACCCGCGGCTTCGCGATGGTCCAGCGACTGGAGTCGTACGGGGTGAAGTTCGAGAAGGACGAGCACGGCGAGTACGCGGTCCGCCAGGTGCACCGGTCCGGCTCGTACGTGCTGCCGATGCCGGAGGGCAAGGACGTCAAGAAGGTCCTCTACCGGCAGCTGCGGCGCCGGGAGATGCGGGAGCGGATCCGTATCGAGAACCGGGTCATGCCGGTGCGGGTGCTCACCCACCCCGACGACGGACGGGCCGTCGGCGCGGCCGGATTCAACACCCGGACCGGCGAGTTCGTCATCGTCCGGGCCGGCGCCGTGATCCTCGCCACGGGAGCATGCGGCCGGCTCGGGCTGCCCGCCTCCGGCTATCTGTACGGGACGTACGAGAACCCGACCAACGCCGGTGACGGCTACGCCATGGCGTACCACGCGGGGGCGGCCCTGACCGGAATCGAGTGCTTCCAGGTCAATCCGCTGATCAAGGACTACAACGGCCCCGCCTGCGCGTACGTGGCGAACCCGTTCGGCGGGTACCAGGTGAACCGGCACGGCGAGCGGTTCGTGGAGTCGGACTACTGGTCCGGGCAGATGATGGCCGAGTTCGCGGCCGAACTCGCCTCCGACCGGGGCCCGGTGTACCTGAAGCTCAGCCATCTGCCCGAGGAGACCATCGGCGCCGTCGAGTCGATCCTGCACACGACGGAGCGCCCCACCCGCGGAACCTTCCACGAGGGCCGGGGGCACGACTACCGCACCCACGACATCGAGATGCACATCTCGGAGATCGGTCTGTGCGGCGGACACTCCGCCTCGGGGGTACGGGTGGACGCCCACGCCCGCACCACGGTGCCCCGGCTGTACGCGGCCGGGGACCTGGCCTGCGTACCCCACAACTACATGATCGGGGCCTTCGTCTACGGAGACCTGGCGGGCGAGGACGCGGCCCGGTACCGGGCGTACGAGGGCGAGTTGCCGCAGGATCAGCTGGCCGCCGCCCATGAACTCGCCTACCGGCCGCTGCTCGACCCCGACGGGCCGCCGCAGCCGCAGGTGGAGTACAAGCTGCGACGGTTCGTGAACGACTACGTGGCGCCGCCGAAGACCGGGGCGAAGCTGTCGCTGGCGGTGGAGGCGTTCGACCGGATGTCGACGGAGATAGCGGGCATGGGCGCGCGCACCGCGCACGAGCTGATGCGGTGCGCCGAGGTGTCGTTCATCCGTGACTGCGCGGAGATGGCCGCGCGGGCCTCGCTGGCCCGCACCGAGTCCCGCTGGGGGCTGTACCACGAGCGCCTCGACCACCCGGAGCGGGACGACACGGGCTGGATGCACCACCTCGACCTGCGCAAGTCGGCTTCCGGCGCGATGGAGTTCACGGCCCGACCGGTCGAGCCCTATGTCGTCCCGGTCCCCGAGTTCGCGCCGGAGCAGGGGCCGGAGCGTTGGCTGGGCGAGGTGCGGCTGGTGCCGACGGCGACGGCGGGCCGCCGCGACGCGGCTCCGGCGGCGCGGCGGGCGACAGGAGTCGGGGCCGCGGACCCGGCGTCGGCCACGGCTCCGGCGGAGGAGCCGACTGTCGCGGGCACGGCCGGCGGGCCGAGTCCCGCCCTGCTGAGGCTGCTCGCCCTCGCCGAGGAGTCGCCCGATCTGGAAGCGCTCCGCCCCTACCTCACCGACGACGACCCCGCCGTCCGCTCGGCCGCCGTCGCGGCTCTCGCGGAGACGGTGCCGGCCGGGGCCGGCCCGGCGCTAGCCGAACGGCTGCGGGACACCGCGCCCCAGGTCCGGCATGCCTCCGCGGCCGCCCTGCGCGAACTGGTCGAAGTGCTGCCCGCCGAAGCCGAGTTGGGGACCGGACTGCGCGCGGCGCTCCTCGTGGCCGATCCGGCCGTCCGGTCCGCCGCACTGGAGGTCCTGCGTGCGCTGCGTCTCGCCGACGCCGCGGTGTACTCCGGCGCGCTCGCCGACACCGACATCGACGTCCGTATCCACGCCGTGAGGGCGTTGGTCTCGGTGGACGCCGTCCCGGAGCTGACGCCGGCCGCCGCCGACCCCGCCCGCGAGGTCCGGGTCGCCGTGGCCCGAGGTCTGGCGGCCGTACGCGCCCCGGAGCCCGCGCCGCTGCTGCCCCTGCTCGACGACCCCGATCCCTTGGTGAAGGGGGCCGCCCTCGCCTCGCTGGCGACGACCGGCTGCCCGCCCGAGTACGCCGAGACGGCCACGGCGGCGCTCGCCGAACCCGCCTGGCAGGTCAGGGCGGGTGCCGCGACCGCCCTCCGGTCAGCGCGGACCGCCCAGGCCGTCCCCGCGCTGGCCAAGGCCCTGGCCGACCCGAACGCGGACGTCCGCAAGGCCGCCGTCCTCGCCCTGCTCTCCCACCGGGACGACCCGGAGGCCCGCGTCGCGCTCGCCTCCGTCACCGCCGACCCCGACGCCGACGTCCGCGCCCATGCCGCCCGCGCGCTCTCCTGAGGCAGGCACGGTCTTGTACCGCACGACGACGCGCTAGGCGGTCCGGGTCGCCGACAGGACGCCTATCTTGTCGATGCGGTGCTCGGGGTTGCCCTGGGCATCCCGCCAGAAGTTGCCCGCCGCGTTGTCCTCCGGCGTGGCGCAGGTGGAGAGGGTGATCATGGCGCGGGTGGGCTTCACGCCGGGCTCGCCGGGAACCGCGGCCCGCTGCTCGGCGAGGGAGGCGGCGGAGCGGAAGGAGGTCGTCCGCGTCTCGGTGATCGTGTACTCGTAGACGGTGTTCCCGAAGGCGACGAGGACCTTGTCGCCCACGTCGACCGCGGGCAGGTCGTGCAGGGGGCCGCCGGCGGAGAGCCGGTGGGCGGTCACGAGATAGTTGCCGATCTCGCCCGGGCCGACACCGCCCCGCTCGCCGTACGGACTGGCGGCCACGCCACGGTCCTGTATCCGG
This sequence comes from Streptomyces sp. NPDC056527, assembly GCF_042794475.1. Classification (NCBI taxonomy): domain Bacteria; kingdom Bacillati; phylum Actinomycetota; class Actinomycetes; order Kitasatosporales; family Streptomycetaceae; genus Streptomyces; species Streptomyces sp. NPDC056527. The sequence goes on along the minus strand of NZ_JBHTTQ010000061.1, from coordinate 18,356 downwards.
GTCCCGGCCGGGTCGTCGGTCGTGCCCTCGTACGGCACGACGGTCAGCTCCCGGACCCCGATCGACGGTATGGCCATCTCGGCGTTCCGGGACTTCTTGCCGGGGTCGGGCTCGGGCGCCTGCGACGAGGGCGTCACGGTCGCCGCGGGCGAGGTGGGTACGGAGACCACCGGTGTCGTGCCGGGGGCGGGTTCGGACGTGACGGACGCACCGGCCGCGCCACCGCCGCCCCCGGCTGACGAGCAGCCGACGAGTGCGGCGAGCACGGCGACGACGGTCGCGGCTATGGCGCGGCGGGTTCCTCGGGGTCTGTCCATGGCCTTCCGAAGGGTCGCTCGACCCGCTCGGCCATCGGCGTCGCGGCATCGACAAAGGTCGTGTCAGCTGCGAAAACGACATGAATCGAGCGTGTATTCCCCTGACCGGCCACGGTCAGGGCCGCCATGGACCCACTCCGGCCGTCACCCGATCGACGTGTCCCCGAGAGCGAGCAGCAGGCGCTTCAGCTTCCCCGCCAGCTCGTCGCACTCCTCCCGGCCGAAGAGCTCCAGCATGCGGGCCTCGTTGAGGAGGTGGTCCTCCATGTAGGCGCGGGTGACCTCGTGGCCACGCTCGGTGAGGCGGATCTTCACCGAGCGGCGGTCCTCGGTGTCCCGGATCCGCTCGACGAGCCCCTTCGCCTCCATGCGGTCGATGCGGTTGGTGATCGCCCCGGAGGTGACCATGGACGCCTTGCGGAAGGCTCCGGCGGTCAGTTCGTACGGCGGACCCGACCGCTGCAGGGTGCTGAGGACGTCGAACTCGCCCAGTTCCAGGTTGCGTTCGGCGGCGAAGGCGCGGAACTCCTTCTCCAGCACCACACCGAGACGCTGGAGCCGGCCGAGCACCTCCACGGGCCAGAGCGCATCGGCCAGGTCGGGGCGCTCCTCGATCCACTGCCCGATGATGCCGTCCACGGCGTCGGCGTCCGGTCCGCCCCGCTCCACATCGCCCATGAAGTGCCCTCCTCGGTGGTTCCTTCTTCGCCACAAGAATATCTCAACGTTGACTAACTTGACGTTGACCGAGCGTCGATGTTTTTATCTCAACGTTGAAATTGTCGACGCTGAACGGATGGAGCCCGTCATGTCCGCCGCCGTATCCGCACCGCGTCTCGCCACCGGGACGCCGCCCGGCCAGGTCCCGGCCCTCTGGCTGGCGCTCCTCGCCGCGCCCATCGCCACGGGAGCCAACGCGCCCGTCCTCATCCTTCCCGACATCGGCAACGCGCTGGCGGTCTCCACCACGCAGGCGACATGGATGGTCACCGCGTTCGCCTGGGCCATGACGGTCGGAACACCCCTGGCCGCGGCCCTCGTCCGGCACCGGGGCCTGCGGGTGGCCCTCGCCGCCGGCGCCGTCACCGCCCTGGCCGGCACCGTCGTCGTCGCCGCCGCGCCCTGGTTCCCGCTGGCACTGCTCGGCCGGGCCGCGCAGGCCGCGGGCGGTGCCGCACTGGTGGCCGTGGCGATGAACCTCGCCGGTTCCACCCGGCGCATGGGGGCGATCACCGCCGGATTCGGGATCCTCGGCGCCGTGGGACCGCTCCTCGGCTCCGTCCTCGCGGACGCGGCAGGCTGGCGGACCTCGCTCGCCCTCTCCGCCCTCGCCCTCCTGGCGGCACCGGCGATCTGGCGCCACACCGCGAGCTCCTCACCCGCGCGCCCGCCGCACGCCGTGCCGTTCGACGCCGTCGGGGCCGGGCTGGTCGTGGCGGTCGTGTCCGGACTCGTCCTGATCCCCACCGCTCCCCTCGCGGGCGGCCTCACCGCCGCCGCCGCGCTCGTCCCGCTCGGGCTCCACATACGGCGCCGTCCTGACGGGTTCGTGCCCGCCGCCGTGCTGCGCTCGCGTACGTTCCTCGGCTCGGCCCTGCTCGCCTTCGCGTTCTCCACCTCCTACTTCATCCTCCTGTTCGCCCTCCCCCGGCTCGCGCAGCGGCGAACGGGCTGGAGCGTCGAAGCCGTCGGCACGGGCCAGTTGCTCGCGCTCCTCACCGGCTCCGCCGTCTCCTGGCTGCTCGCCTCCGCGGCGGTGCGCCTCGGCCACCGCAAGGTGCTGGCCCTCCTCGTCACCGTCGGCGCGGCCGCACCCCTCATCGCCGCCTTCGCCTCCTGGGGACCGGCACTGCTGGTGGCCGCCGCGGGCGCCGTGTTCGTCGCCACCGGCAGCAACGCCGTCCTGTCGGTACGCGCCTCCCAGCCCGCCCCGGCGGCCCAGCGACCGGCCGCCATCGGCCTGTTCGTCCTCTTCTACCAACTCGGCGGTGCGATCGGCCCGGCCCTCGCCGCACTCCTCGTCGCGGCCTGACCGCCGCGTCACGCGGACCCCCGCGCACGAAGGCCCCGGCTCGGTGAGCCGGGGCCCTTCTCATGACCTCGCCGGGGCCTTCCTCATGGCCTCAGGCCCCGATGACCTGGAGAGAGGCCCACAGAGCGGCGGTCGCGGCGACCAGGGCGGCCGGTGTGCTCAGAAGACCGAGGCGGGTGAACTCGCCCAAGGACGCCCGGTCGTCGTGCTCCTGGAGGGTGCGCCGCCACAGCAGGGTGGCGAGCGAGCCGACGTAGGTGAGGTTGGGGCCGATGTTCACACCGATCAGCACCGCCAGAACCGGGCCCGGTCCGACGGGCGCGACGAGCGGGAGCAGGGCGAGCGTCGCGGGCAGGTTGTTGATCAGGTTCGCGAGGAGCGCGGCGACCGCCGCGATCGCGAGCAGCGGCAGGAGTCCGTCGCCGTCCGGCAGGGCGTGGGCGAGCGCGTCGCCGAGGCCGTGGTCGACGACCGCCCGGACCACGATGCCCAGGGCCAGCACGAAGAGGCAGAACCCGGGTGCCGCGGACGCGCCGAGCCTGCGCGGGGTCGTCGTGCGCCGGCGCAGGGCCCGTACGCCGAGGACCAGCGTTCCGGCGAGGGCGGCCCAGGCCGGGCTCGCCCCGGCGAAGGAGGTCACGGCGAACCCGGCGAGGGTCAGGCCGAGGACCCACAGGGTGAACCGGGGCACCGGGGCCGCCCGCTCGGCCTCGACCGGGGGGTCCACGGTCTTGGCCAGCTCGGTGCGGAAGAAGTGGCGGAAGGCCGCGTACTCGACGGCGATCGCGGCCAGCCACGGCAGCGCCATCAGCGCGGCGAACCGGGTGAAGGAGAGCCCGCTCGCGGTGAACGCCAGCAGGTTGGTGAGGTTGGAGACCGGCAGGAGCAGGGAGGCCGAGTTCGCCAGGTGGGCCGTCGCGTGGACGTGCGGTCGCGCTCCGGTACCGAGCCGGGCGGCGGTGGCGAAGACCACCGGCGTCAGCAGCACCACCGTCGCGTCGAGACTCAGGCCGGCCGTGATCACCGCCGCCACCGCGAACACGCCGCGCAGCAGGGATCGCGGACTGCGCCCGCACCGCCGGGCCACCGCGTCACCGGCCGCCCGGAACAGCCCGTCGTCGGCGCAGAGCTGCGCGAGCACCAGGATGACGGCGAGGAAGCCCACCACGGGCAGCAGGTCCCGCATCTGCTCCCACGCGACCTGGGGCGAGACCAGACCGCACCCCACGACCAGGGCGGCGGCGGGGACCGCGGCAACGGCCTCCGGCAGCGCCCGAGGCCGTACGACGGCGAAGGCCAGCACTCCGAGCAGCAGGGCGAGGGACAGCGACTCGGCCACGACGGTACTCAGCGCGCACTCCCGGCAACGGAAACCAACCCGGCCGGACAGCGGCCACGAACGCGCACCAGGATCTCAGACGGTGGGGGCCCACTCCGCCCGGCGGCTTCTGCGCGGCGGCTCCGGCCCAGGGGTAGACCGGAGCCGCCACAGATGCACCCGCGCTCTGCGCGGCGCGCTGCCGTCGAAACACCAGGTCGTCTGAGGAGGAGGGGGCGACGCCGAGGTGTTCTGTTCGGGCCCGTGAGGACACCCGTAGTAAACATATATACCGTCGAGTACGCAAGGGAATGAAAAAATTCATACGACCCGATGGCGGAAAGTCGCCCATTCAACTTGAGCGGGGCTCAGTCGTCCAGGAAGAAATGGTGCTGGTCAGCCGCCTGCTCATACTTCTCGAGACGGGTCTGGGTGCGCTCCGGGTCCGCGTCCGCCATGGCTTGAAGGATGGCTGCGGACACCACCCCGGGAGCCGCGTACGAGTCGAAAACGAGACGAGACCCGGTGCCGGCGGTGAACACCACGTCGGCCTCGTCGACGAGCGGCCCGAGCGCCAGGTCGGTGATCAAGGCGACGCGCAGCCCGACGCCCCGAGCCGCCCGGACGACGGCGAGCGTCTCGTTGGCGTGCCGGGGCATCGCGAAGGCCATCACCCACGTCCCGCCCGCCTCGCGCGCCTGGAGCAGTCCGTCGTAGGCGACCGTGCCGCCCCGTGTCACCACCCGTACGTCGGGGTGGATGCGCCGCGCCGCGTAGGCGAAGTACTCGGCGAGGGAGACCGAGATCCTGAGGCCGAGGACCGTCAGCGGGACGGATCGGGCCAGCTCACGGCCGATCTCGAGGATCTGGTCCGGGTCCGCGAGCACCCGCCGCAGAGCGGTCAGGTTCTCGATCTCGGCGTCGACCGCCGACTGGAGTTCGTTGCTGAGGCTCGCCTGCCCCTCGCCCGGCGCGCCGGCGACGGCGCTGAGCGCGATGGGCTGGAGGGCCTCCCGCAGCGCGGGATACCCGCTGAACCCCAGCGACGAGGCGAAGCGGGTCACGGACGGCTGGCTGACGCCCACCCGCTCCGCGAGCTCGGTGATCGAAAGGAACGCTGCCTCGGTGAGGTGGTCGATCAGGAACTGGGCGATGCGGCGCTGCGCGGGAGAGAGCCGGTGGCTGCCGAACAGCGACCGCACCCGCTCGGCGGGCGAGGCAGCCTCGGCCGCCGCCTCCGACGAGCGCCTGCCCGGTGTGATCGCGGCTGCCTGTGCGCGCGCCTGCTGCCCAGATGGCACGGGATGCCTCCCTCTCGTCTCTCTGCAGCCCAAGATAGTTCACACCGGCTGCCGTTCATCGGGCCGCGACACCAGCCGCCGGCGCCCCGCCCGGCGGCGGGGGCCCTCGGTCCGACCGCTTCCGTACGTATGATCACGACGGCGGACGGACGACGACGGAGGCTCGACGGCATGGCGAACCAGCGCGTGTACCTCGTGACCGGTGGCGGGACGGGCATCGGGGCCGCGACCGCCCGGCTGCTGCGCTCCGCGGGTCACCATGTGGTGATCTCCGGGCGCCGGCCCGAACCCCTGCACCTGGTCGCTGAGGAGACCGGGGCCCTGGCCGTCCCCTCCGACATCGGCGACCCGGACGCGGTACAGGCACTCGTCGACACGGCCTTCGCCGCGCACGGCCGCCTCGACGGAGTCGTCCTCAACGCCGGCATCGGGCGCGGCGGGGGCGTGGGCGAGGTGACGCTCGAGGACTGGGACGCGGTCATGCGGACCAACCTCACCGGCCCGTTCCATCTGCTGCGCGCCGCCCTCCCGCATCTGCTCGACGCCCAGGGCGCCGTGGTCGCGGTGGCCTCGGTGTCCGCGCTGCGCAACGGCGTGGGCAATGCCGCCTACGCCACGTCCAAGGCGGCGCTGCTCCAGCTCTGCCGCTCGCTCGCGGTCGACTACGGGGCCGCGGGGCTGCGCGCCAACACCGTGTGCCCGAGCTGGGTGCGCACCGACATGGCGGACCGCCGGATGAACCGGTTCGCCGAGGAGGCGGGGCTGGAGGACGGCGGCATCGAGGCGGCGTACGAGGAGGTCACCCGCGTACTGCCTGTCGGGCGTCCGGGCGAGCCGCGCGAGGTCGCCGAGGCCGTCGCCTGGCTCCTGTCGCCCGCGTCCTCGTTCGTCAACGGAGCGGTGCTCACCGTCGACGGCGGCGTGACCGCCCTCGACCCCGGCACGCTCGCCTTCGACTTCCGCATCGAACCGCGGACGCCGCCCGCCTGACGTCTCGCCAGGTGAGCGGATCCGCTCCTCCCCCGCCGGCTGACGTCGCGTCATGGGGTGTGCGAGGACCGGTCGATCCGTTCCAGGTCCTGGAGCAACGCCTCGAGCCAGGACTCCACCGCGTAGAAGCCGCCCGGTGCCTCGGCAGGTGCGGTCTCCGACGCGTCGGCCGCCCTGGACGGCAGGTCGGGCACCGCGGGCGGTGGGGCGTCCCCGGTCGGGTCCAGAAGGGCGGACAGCAGCAGCATCCGGCCTGCCACCCGATCCCCCAGCCGGGTCACGACGGCCGCCACCGCGGGCTCCAGCGGCGCCACGTCGACGGGCCCCGGCGCCTTCTCCGCCGGGACGGGCGGCGGAGCCGCCAGCAGTCGCTCCGCACCCCACAGCGCGTGGTGCCCGGTCAGGAGTACCGCCTGGTTGTCGACCGTCCGCCGCCCCTTTCCCGGCGGCCCACCGGATCCTGGCGCCCCCGTCGCCGGGCCCCGCGGTTCGCTCTGGAACTGCGCGTAGGCCGTCTCGGCCAGGACGAGCGCGTGCCGGAGCGAGCCGCTCACGGGTGGTGGCGCGTCCGGATCCCGTACCCCTCCGGCCGCGATGGTGGAGGCGGTGGCGACCACGGTCTCGGCGGCGGTGCGCAGCAGCACCGTGTTCGAGCGCCGCACCTCGGTCTGCGCGCCGCGCGGCCAGGCCAGCAGGCCGAAGACGGCGCCGATCGCACTCCCGATCAGCACGTCGAGGATCCGGACCTCGGCCAGCCGCCAGGTGGTCGCCGTCAGCTGGGCGAACACCAGGGAGACCACCAGCGCGAAGAACGCCTGCGCCCAGCCGACGCCCTTCACCGGCCCCACCGTGAAGGTGATCAGCAGCAGGGGGAGCAGCATGGCCGCGTACACCGTGGTGTCCGCCCCGATGAGGGCGAGCAGCCCCGCCGTGCACAGGGCTCCGATCAGGGTCCCGGCGACCGCCTGGCGGATGCTGCCCCAGGTCGCTCCCAGGGTCGTGCGGGTCAGTGTCAGGGTCGCGAGGAGCGCCCAGAAGCCGTGCGGCAGCGTGTCCAGGCCGGCGATGGCCCGGGCGGCCCCCAGGGCGAGACTGATCCGCACCGCGTTCTGGAAGAAGACCGACCGGCTCCCGGCGTTTCCCACCAGCCGTCGCCACCACAGCTGCGGCGCCCGCATCCTCGCGTACCAGAACCGGCCGACGGCCGGTTCGGCCCCGTCGACGAGCCGCCCCCGTACCGCCAGTCCGGCGGCCGTGGACAGTGCCAGCGCGGCGTCGGCCACTTCGAGCAGGGACGCGCGGCGGCGCAGCGTCGCGGGGTCCGCCGACCGGGTCGGTACGGCGGCCAGCAGCGCCCGCTCCCGGGCGGGTCCCGGGTCCTCGCCTGCTCCTGGGGCGCCGCGCAGCAGGGCGGCGCTGTCCGCCGCGGAGCGCCCGACGGCCCGCAGCAGGTCCAGGCCCGCGTCCTCCGGAGCGCTGTCGGCCGGTACGGCGGGGAGCCGTGTCAGTCGGTGGAGAAGCGTCCGTGCCGAGAGCCCGGTGTGGGTCAGGCCCCGGGAGCGGACCCCCGCTCCGGCCGGCCGCTCCGCCTCCGGGACCTGCGAGGGCCGCAGCGCCTCGTCCGCCACGCCGGCGGCCTCCACGGTCGCCGGAGGCAGCGCGAACGGCGCGCGGGCCAGTTCCCCGGCGCAGCGCTCGGCGGTGACCGCGGCGCGGGCGGCCAGTTCCCGGTACGGCACGGTCGGCGGCTCGGGGAAGACGAAGGTCTCGGCGAGGATCAGCAGCAGGATCCCGACGGTGGTCCCCGCCATCCGCTCGTCGATGGTCTCGGGGGCGTACGGCGGGAAGGAGGGCAGGATGTACAGCAGCTGGAGCCCCGGCGCCGCGCCCGCCGGGCGTGGCCCGCCGACGGCGACGAAGGCCAGCGCGAAGCCGATGACCAGCATCCCGGCCACCGCGCTCCAGTTCCGCACTGCCAGGAAGGTGCCCACCGCGACCAGCGCCCAGGCGGCCGGGAGCAGCTTCACCAGGACGACGGCCCGCTGCCGCCCGGTCCCCGGGATGTGCGAGAGGCCGGCCAGCGACACGGCGGCGAAAAGCGCGTACGTGGCCGCGACAGGTTGGTCGAACCCGTACAGGAACAGGTAGAATCCGGCCCCCGCGGCCAGCGTGACGCGCAGCGAGCGGCGGGCCGCGCCCACGTAGGCGTCGGGCAGCCGGAGCAGCCCCCTGGACCGGCCCGCCCCTCTGGCGCCCGGGCCACCGTCGGCACCGTTGGCACCCATGCCACCAGGATCGGACACCTGCCGCGCCCCGGCACCCCGCGGCGCGGTGCGCGAGGTGACGGGGGCGGTGACGGCCCGGGTCTATCGACGGCTGCGGATGAGCAGATGGAGGAAGTACGGCGTACCGATCACGGCCGTCATGAGTCCGGCACCGAGCTGGGCCGGTGCGATCACGGTCCGGCCCACCAGGTCCGCGGTGCAGACGAGGATCGCGCCGAGGAGGACCGCGACCGGAACCACGCGCGCGTGCTGCCGTCCCACGAGGGCACGGGCCGCATGCGGCGCCACGAGCCCCACGAAGCCGATGGTGCCCGCGGCGGCCACGGCGGTGGCGCTGAGCAGGACGCTGAGGACGAGGAAGCCGAGGCGTCCCCGTCCCAGGCTCAGCCCGAGCAGCCTCGGAGTGTCCTCGTCGAGCGACACGAGGTCGAGTTCGGTGCGCCGCATGGCCGCGACGGCCACGCCCACGACGAGGACGGCCATGAGGGGCAGCACGTCGGTCAGGGACCGCCCGTAGGTGGAGCCCGAGAGCCAGGTGAGGGCCTTCGTCGCGTTGAACGGGTCGGTGAGGATGATGAGAAGGCTGATCAGGGCCGAGGCCCCGATGGCGACGCCGAAGCCGACGAGGACGAGGCGGTTCTGCTGGAATCCGCCCCGGGCAGCCAGTCCGAAGACGACGACGGAGCTGATCGCGGCGCCCGCGAAGGCCGCCGCGGACAGGCCCCACCCTCCGGCCAGGGGCACGGTCGTCACCAGGAGGACGGCGCCGAGCGCGGCGCCGCCGGAGATGCCCAGGACGGCCGGTTCGGCGAGGGGGTTACGGGTCACGGCCTGGACGAGCGTGCCGGCCAGGGCGAGCGCGGCGCCCGCGAAGAGGGCGGCGAGGACGCGTGGAACGCGGGTGTCGAGGACGAAGGTGACGGTCCGTCCGGCCCGCCCCTGCGCCCAGTTCAGCACGTCGCCCAGGAGCAGCTTGCTGTCCCCGAGGAGCACGGAGGCGATGGTCACGCCGACCAGGACGACCACGAGGACGGAGGTGGTGGTGAGGAAGACGGTCCTGCTTTTGATGCGCAGCCGCTCGGACGCGGCGGCTTCGGCCGTGTCCCGGGCCCGCGTGGCCATGACGATCAGGAAGACGGCGCCGACGAGGCTGGTGACGACACCGGTCGGCACGCCGACCGCCACGTCCGCCGCGACGACGGCGCGGAGCAGCACGTCGGAGCCGAGCACCAGGGCCACACCGGTGAGCCCGGCGGCCGGCAGGCTCAGCCGCGTACGGGTGAACCCGCGGAACCTGCGGGCGAAGGGACGGACGATGGCGGGGGCGCACAGGCCGACGAAGCCGACGGGGCCGGCGAGGGTGACGGCGGCCGCGGAGAGCAGGGCGGCGAGCACGACGGCGGTGACGCGGGTGGCGCGGACCGGGACGCCGAGGCCGCGCGCGGCGTCGTCACCGAGCGCCAGGGCGTCGATCCGGCGGGCCATCAGCAGCAGCCCGACGACGCCGACGAAGGCGACCGGTGCCATCTGCAGGACGCCGTCGAAGCCGTTCTGGGCGATGCTGCCCTGGTTCCACTGGTAGAGCCCCTCCGTCTGACGGGGGAACAGCAGGAGCAGGCCTTCGGTGACGGCGGTGAGGCCCAGGGTGAGGGCGCTGCCCGCGAGGACCAGCCGGACGGTGCCGGTGCCCAGGCCGGAGAGGCCGAGGACCACGGCCGCGGCGGCGAGGCCGCCGACGAACGCGATGCCGGAGGAGGCGAAGAGCGGCAGCGAGAGGCCTGTGACGGCGGTGAGGCCGAGGGCGAAGTAGGAGCCGGCGTTGACGGCGAGGGTGTCGGGCGAGGCGAGGACGTTGCGGCTGACGGCCTGGAGGGCGGCGCCCGCGATTCCGAGTGCGGCACCGACGAGCAGGCCCGCGGCCATCCTCGGCAGTCGGGAGGCGATGACGACGGAGGCGTCGGCCGGTTCGGCCCGGCCCGTGAGCGCCTTCCATATCTCGGAGGCGCCCACGGCGGCCGTGCCCTGGGTGATGTCCACGACCGCGAGGGCCGCGACGAGGAGGATCAGGGCGGCCGTCACCGCGGCCGCGCCCGTCCGGGACGTGGCCGCCGACGGACGGGTGGCGGGGGTTGTTGCGGTGACGGCCATGGTGTTACTTCGTCAGCGCGGCGACGACGGCGTCGATGTACTTGTTCATCGACTCGGGGCCGCCGAACATCCAGATGCCGTCGGGCAGGCGGTGGACGTCGCCCTTCTTGACGAACGGCAGCGACGTCCAGACCTTGTCCTTGGCGAGGACACCCGCGAACGGCGTGCTGGCCTTGTCGCCCTCGCTGCCGATGTACGCGAACTGCACGTCGCCCAGCTTGGTGAGGCCCTCGACGTCGGTGGCGGCGAGGCCGTAGCTCTCGTCGCCCTTGACGGTCCAGGCGTTCTTCAGACCGAGCTTCTCGTTGACGCCGCCGATGAGCGAGCCGCTGGTGTAGGGCCGGATCGAGACCTGGTTGGAGACGACGTACCCGTCGGCGAAGGCGTACTTCGTCCCGGCGAGACCGGCGTCGGCGAGGGCCTTGGCGCCCTCGGCGAGCTTCGCCTCGAACTGCTTCTTGAGCTTGTCGGCCTGCTGCGTGGTGCCGGTGGCCTTGGCGATGAGGTCGAGGTTCTCGGTCATCTGGCCGATCGGGTCTGCCGCGTCCGCGGGGCGGAGCGTGAGGACCGGCGCGACCTTGCGAAGCTGCTTAACGGCGGCCTCGGGCAGGTCGGTGGTCGCCACGATGAGGTCGGGCTTCAGCGACGCGACGGTGTCCATGCTCGGCTCGCCGCGCGTGCCGATGTCCTTGGGCTCGTTCTTCAGCGGGACGGCGGTGTCCCAGGTCTTGTAGCCCTTGACGTCGGCGACGCCGACGGGGTCGACACCGAGCGAGACGAGGCTCTCGACGGCGTTCCACTCGGTCCCGATGACCTTGGCGGCGGGGCCGTCGAGCTCGACCTTCGTGCCCGTGGCGTCGGTGAGGGTGATGGGCTCGGCGGTCTTCTTCGCGTCGTCGGCGGCGGGCTCGGTGGTACCGCAGGCGGACAGGGTGATGGCCGCGACGGTGGCGGCCGCGGTGAGGAGGAGGCGTCTCATGAGGTGGTGCTGAGCCTTTCGCTTCGCGAGTGGTGTCGGCCGATCGCACGAGTGCGCAGCCGACCGGTGAGGGGATCGGTGTCGACCTCGATGCGGATGCCGTACGTGTCGGTCAACCGCTCCGGTGTCAGTACGTCGGCGGGGTCGCCGTCGGCGACGACCCGCCCCTTGTCGAGCAGAACGATTCGGTCGGCCACGGCCGAGGCCTGGTCGAGGTCGTGCAGGACGGCGCCGACGGCGATGCCGTGGTCGTCCGCCAGATCGCGCATGAGGTCGAGGAGTTCGACCTGGTAGCGCAGGTCGAGGTAGGTCGTGGGCTCGTCGAGCAGGAGCACGCCCGTCTGTTGGGCGAGGCAGCCGGCCAGCCAGACGCGCTGGAGCTGTCCGCCGGAGAGGTGCTCGGCACCGCGTTCGGCGAGTTCCTCGACACCGGTCATGGCGAGTGCGCGGTCCACGGCTGCCCGGCCGTCCGGGTCGGCCTTGCCCCAGCGTCCCCGGTAGGGGTACCGCCCGAACTCGACGACGTCGCGCACGGTCAGCCCGCTGGGTGTGGGGCGTCCCTGCGTGAGGAGTGCGACCCGTCGCGAGAACTCACGCGGGCTCAGCGCGAGGCCGTCGGTGTCGCCGTCGATGACGAGGGTGGCGGTCCTGGGCCGCTGGAGTCGCGCGATCGTACGCAGAAGCGTCGACTTGCCACTGCCGTTCGGCCCGACCAGGACCGTCACTTCACCCGGCCGCAGCGTCATGGAGGCGTCGTGTACGACATCGACGCCTTCGTAGGCCACGGTGACTCCCGTGGCCGAAAGTTCATGGCCGTGGGGACGTGAGGTCGCGACGGTCTCTTCACCTGCTTGCACGGAGGAGAGGTTAGCCTATCCTTACCCGCGATCGATAGACCCCCTGAGAACGACGACAAGGGGCAATCCGGCCAAGGTTGAAACTCGGCCAGGGCCCGGAGCAGACGTACGTACGGGGACGGCGGGGCGCCGGAACGGCGGCCGGCCCGTCGCGCGCGTGGACGGCGACCCGCATCGCCACGAGGTGCCGCAGCACGGCGCGTTCCGCGTCGACGGGCGCGGCGGCGTACGTGTGAAAGCCGCGCGGCCGCCCTGCGGACGCACGCACGGACCGGATCGACCGGAGGCAGAACGCCGCCTCCGGTCCGGCCTCACTCCCGCCCCCGCCCGGCCTCGCTCCCGCCCTCGCCGTCGCCCTCGCCGGACAAGCCGTGCGGCTCTCCGTCACCGAACGAGCAGGTGTTCCGCCGGTGGAGCCGCCGTGCGGCGAAGCCTCAGCCGTCGGCCGTGGGCCCCGCGGCCGCCGTCGAGGCGACCGCGTCGACGACGGCGCGTGCCCGGCTCTCCGGCACTCCGGCCGCGACAAGGGTGGAGACGGCCGCGCGGGTTCCGTCGTCCTCCAGCTCCCCGGAGGTGACCTCCTCCAGCAGAGCGACCGTCATCGCCTCGAGTCCGGCGCTCAGTACTGCGGGCGGCAGCAGCGTATGGAACACGCCGTCCCGCTGCCCTCGTTCCAGGATGGCGGTCGCCTCGTTGCGCGCCGGTGCCAGGACCTCGGCCACGCGGTCCGACCCGAGGTCCCTCCGGGCCAGCGACAGGAGGAATCGGTAACGGTCCCCCAGGGACCACATCGAGAGCACGAAATGCGCGAGCGCCTGCTCGGCGGGCTCCTCGGGCCGCACGGCGGTCTCCAGAGCGGCGTTCAGCGCCTCGGAGGCTTCGTCGGCGAGCGCCTCCAGGAGGGCCGTACGTCCCGGGAAGTGGCCGTACAAGGTGCGGCGCACGACGCCGGAGGCTCGCGCGAGCTCCTCCAGGGTGAGATCCGGGTTCCGTCCCAGCTCCTGACGGGCCGTGGCCAGGATGCGTGCCCGGTTGGACCGCGCATTGCTGCGCTGGGGAACGCGGGCCACGGGCTTGGTCACGGCAACCTCGGTGCGTCAGTGCGGTGAACGACGGGGAACGGCGGCGAAGCCGACGAACGGCGCGTCCATTCTGACACGCAGGACATCCACCCGGTCCGAGCTCCGGGGCCTCGCGCATGGGCGCCACATGAGCGTTACTCCGCGTCCCACGCCGGGAATCCGGCGGACTCGGAGAGCTCGGCCCACACCGTCTTGCCCTGTCGGGCGTGGCGTGTCCCCCAGCGCTCGGCGAGTTGGGCGACCAGGAACAGTCCGCGACCGCCCTCGTCGGAGACGCCGGCCCGGCGCAGGTGCGGGGTGGTGCTGCTGGTGTCGGAGACCTCGCACATGACCGCGCGGTCGTGGATGAGGCGCAGCCGGATAGGGGGGCGGCCGTAGCGGATGGCGTTCGTGACGAGTTCGCTGACCACCAGTTCGGCGGTGAAGGCGAGGTCTTCCAGTCCCCAACTGCTCAGTTGCTGCGTGACGTTCGACCGGGCCTTGGAGACGGCGCTGGGGGCGGCTTCCACGTCCCAGTCGGCGACCTGGCGGGCACCGAGGGTGCGGGTGCGCGCCAGGAGCAGTGCGACGTCGTCGTCCGGGCGGGGTGGCAGCAGGGCTTCGAGCACGCTGTCGCAGGTGTGCTCCAGGGTGGGAGCGGGCTGCGCGAGCGCGTGACGGAGGAGGGCGAGGCCCGCCTCGGCGTCACGGTCGGGGGCTTCGATCAGGCCGTCGGTGTAGAGGGCGAGGAGGCTGCCCTCGGGCACGTCGAACTCGGCGGCCTCGAAGGGCAGGCCCCCCAGGCCCAGCGGAGGGCCCGGCGGCAGGTCGAGGATGTCCACGGTGCCGTCCGGGGTCACCAGGGCGGGCGGCGGGTGCCCCGCGCGGGCCAGGGAGCACTGACGGGTGACGGGGTCGTAGACGGCGTAGAGGCAGGTCGCTCCGATACCGCCGGCGGATTCGCTGTCGGCGGCATCGTCAGAGCCTTCGTCGGCGCCTGTGCGGGTGCCGGTGCCGGTATCGCTGCCGGTACCGGTGCCGGTATCGCTGCCGGTACCGGTGCCGGTATCGCTGCCGGTACCGGTGCCGGTGCCCCCGTCGGCACCTCGGCCGGTGCCTTGGTCGAAGTCGGACTCCGCACCGAGATCGGCGTCCACGACGTCCGCGTCGGGCGCGGCTTCGGTCGACAGTCGCAGGACGACGTCGTCGAGGTGGGTGAGGAGTTCGTCCGGCGGCAGGTCGACGTCGGCGAGGGTGCGTACGGCGGTTCGCAGCCGCCCCATGGTGGCCGCGGCGTGGATGCCATGGCCGACGACGTCGCCCACCACGAGGGCGACCCGCGCTCCGGACAGCGGGATGACGTCGTACCAGTCGCCGCCCACGCCCGCCTGGGCGCCGGCCGGCAGATAGCGGAAGGCCACCTCCACGGCCGACTGCTCCGCGGTGTCGTGCGGGAGCAGGCTGCGCTGCAGGGTGAGGGCGGCGGCCCGCGCATGCGTGTACCGCCGTGCGTTGTCGACGGCCACCGCCGCCCTGGCGGCGATCTCCTGGGCGAGGAGCAGGTCCTCGTCGTCGTAGAAGCCGCTGTCGCGGTGGCGGACGAACTGCGCGACGCCCAGCGTGGAGTCCCGGGCCCGCAACGGCACCACGAGCGTCGAGCGGCTTCCGTCGTCGGCACCGCGGCCGGGATCAGAGGGCTCCGGCGAACCGTTCTCGTGGTCGTGACGCGAGGGCTGACCCGTGATCAGGGCGCGGGCCGACGGCGTACCGTCCGCGCAGATGAAGACGTGCCGGGGCCGGATCGCCATGTCCGGGTCGCCCGCGACCACCGAGCGCTCGGCGACCCGGCGGAGCGCGAGAGACGGCTCCACCGGGGTGTCGAGTCCGCGGAGCACGGAGTCGAGCAGGTCGACGGTGACGACGTCGGCGAAGTGCGCGATGGCGAAGTCCGCCAGTTCCTGGGTGGTGCGGGCGATGTCCAACGTGGTGCCGATGCGCATACTCGCCTCGTTCACCATCGACAGCCGCCATTGCAGTCGCCGGTCCCGCTCCTCCTGAAAGGCGGCCACGCCGTACTCCGACGCGCGGTCGACGTACGCGGTCACCGTGGCGACCAGCTTGCGCGACGCCGCGCTGAGCAGCTCGGCGTCGCCGGTCAATCGGGGCAGCTCCCCCATCATCCTGTCGAGGAGGACCCCCTGCCCCAGCCGGAAGGCCCGCAGCAGCACGCTGACGGGCGTGCCGTGCCGGGCGAGCCGGCGGGCGCGTTCCAGGTCGGAGGAGGGTGTGTCGACGCGGTTCGGCTCGATGCCGTGCTCGATGCCGACCAGGGCCGCGAGTACGTGATCGGCGACGGTCTCCGCCGCATCGGCGGCCAGGTTCGCCTCCGCCCACACCTCGGGAACGTCACGCCGCAGGGCCCGCTCCACGTCTTGGATCAGCTGATCCGATCGCAGGCTGAGCTGCTGAGCGGCGCGGGACAGGAGACTGTCCGCAGTGAACTCCACAAGGACGACGTTACGCCGCACCGGCCCACGGGCGCCGACGTACTCCACCGGGGGTGGCGTCGTGTCACCACCGGAACGCGCGGCGTCGCCCCGCACTCGGCGGACGACGGCGGCGTCGATCGGGAGCAGCCGCTAGTCGGCTTCCGTCAGGGCAGCGCGGGCGGCGGACAGGATCTCCTCGGAGAGGGGGGAGCCCTTGGTGGCGCGGGACAGGACGAGTGCGCCGACCATGGTGCACAGGCGCGTGAGGCCGTCCTCGTCCTCGGTGGAGAGCGAGTCCGCGAAGTCGGCCACCCCCTCGCTGTACACCCGGCCCGCCTCCTGGGCGCTCAGCCCGCGCGCCATGTCGGTGGCGAGCGCGGCGGCGGGGCAGCCGTCCGCCAGGTCGTCGCGGTGCTCGACGGAGAGGTACGCCTCGATCAGCGCCCGCCGGGCGCTCCCGCGCTGCCCGGCGTGCCGCTCCAGTCCCGTCGTACGGCGCCGGGTGAGTTCGGCGAACGCATGGGCGGTGGCCTCGTCGATCAGCGCCTCCTTGGAGGCGAACTGCTTGTAGAAGCCGCCGTGGGTCAGACCCGCCTCCTTCATGAGGTCGGCGACGCTGACGTGCGTCCCCTGCTCCCGGAAGAGGCGCGAGGCGGTTTCGACGACCCGCCTGCGGTTCTCCTGTGCTTGCGCCTGCGATACGCGGCCCATCGGGCACCTCCACATTTGGATGTCGCTTGGCATCTATTCTAGTGTACGGTTTAGATTACCTTCGTAATCTATTTGGCTGCCACCCTCGAGAGGGCAGCCCCGTAACGCTGGGAGCGGACATGGAACTGACGAACGCGGTCGCGGTGGTCACCGGGGCGAACCGGGGTCTGGGGCGTCATCTGGCCGAGCATCTGGTACGGCGCGGGGCGAAGGTCTACGCGGCGGCGCGGCGGCCCGAGACCGTGGATCTGGCGGGCGTCGTCCCGCTGCGCCTGGACGTGACCGACGAGGAGTCGATCCGGGCGGCGGCCCTCATCGCGTCGGACGCGACGCTGCTGGTCAACAACGCCGGGATCTCCACCGGCGCCAAGCTGCTCACGGGCGAGCTCGAGGCGGTGCGGCAGGAGATGGAGACGAACTTCTTCGGGCCGCTCGCCGTGACACGGACCTTCGCTCCGGTCATCGAGGACAACGGCGGCGGCGCCGTTCTGAACGTCCTGTCCGTCCTGTCCTGGTTCCATCCGGCCGGCCTCGGCTCGTACGCGGCGGCCAAGGCGGCCGCATGGGCGCAGACGAACGCGGCCCGCGAGGAGCTCGCGCCCCGAGGCATCGCCGTCTCGGCGCTGCACGTCGCGTACATGGACACCGACATGGCGGCCCGCGTTCCCGCCGAGCAGAAGGTCGACCCCGCCGAGGTCGCGGCCCAGGCCCTGGACGGCATCGAGAAGGGCCTTCCGGAGATCCTCGCCGACGAGGTCACCCGGCAGGTCAAGCAGGGACTGTCCGCGGCGCCGACCCCGGCGTGACGCCCGACCGTGGCGGCCGGTCCGCCACCGCGAGGCAGCCGGGAGCCATCGCGAGGGGAGGGCGTCGGCGACGGGCTGCCGTGCCCTCGTGCCACGACCGCCGCTTCACGTCCGCATCCGCCCGTCCGCTCCCTGACCGGGGCCGCCGGTGGCCCGTCCGTCAGCGTCACGTCAACGCTCCGCGCCGCCGCGCAGAGGGTCCGTAAAGGCACTGGGCCGGACCGCCCGCTCCCCCCTAGCGTCCCCTTCATGGAACTCCCTTTCGTGCCACCGGAGTACCCCTCGGCCGGCTCCGTCCACGACACGGGATGGCCCTCGGAAGCACGCGCCGCCGCCGGTTTCGCCATGGTGCTGCTCGCCGTGTCCCTCACCGTCGAGGCGGGGAACGGCACGCTGAGCCTGCTGCGGGCCCTGCCGTGGTCCGGTCTTGCCGCCCTGATGTTCGCGATACTCCTCCCGCCGCGGGTCGAGGCGTCGCCGGGGCGGCTCACCGTCCGCGGCCTGACGGCCCGGAGAACCGTCCACACCGACCGACTTGCCTCCGTGCGCTGGTCCGACGGCGTCGCGCAGAGACTGATCATGTACGACACCACGGGCGCGCGGGCCGAGGTCGACCCGCGCGTCTTCGTCGCCAACCCGCCCCTGTGGCACCTGCTGAAGGAGGACGCCCGGGTCTCGCTGGCCCGAGGCACCCTGCGCCACGGCGGCGCGGAACTGGAGCGGTTGGCCCGATGCGTCGACCGGGAGACGGCCCAAACGGTCTTCCGGATCTCCGGGCTTGAGTAGCCGCGAGCCCGCACGGGCGGGTGCGAATCGGCGGCTTCAGGACGGCTGCGGAACGGACCGTTCCAGGGCCGGAGGCACGGCGCCGCGGGGAGCGGGACGCGGCGGGTTCCTGACGCGAATCCCCTACCGGAACGGACCGGCCACCGCAGTGGGGTCCGGCGGCCGTCAGTGGCGTGTACGGACTCGGCCGATCGCCGTCAAGGTGCCGTCAAAGCGCCGCCGTGGACGCGGGGCGGCGGGGATAGCTTCGATGACGCGCCCCGGCCCGCCCTCGGC
>NZ_JBHTTQ010000060.1:0-43633 GCF_042794475.1 Streptomyces sp. NPDC056527 | reverse complement strand
CGACGTGGGGGCCGGGCGCCGCCTGCCGGCGGCGCCCGTCATGGGTCACACGTCGCCGAATACGATCTCCCGCTTGAGGATCTTGCCGGTGGCGCCCTTCGGCAGCGCCTCCACGAGCTTGATCTCCCGCGGGTACTTGTACGGTGCCACACGCTCCCGTACGAACTCCCGCAGTTCGTCGGTCGTCACGTCCGCCCCGGGGCGCGGGGCGACCGCGGCCGCGACCTCCTCGCCGAGGGTCGGATGGGGCAGGCCGAAGACCGCCGCCTCGGCGACAGTGGGGTGTTCGTACAGCACCTCCTCCACCTCGCGCGGGTAGACGTTGAAGCCACCGCGGATGATGAGGTCCTTCTTGCGGTCGACGATGTAGTAGTAGCCGTCCTCGTCGACGCGTGCGAGGTCTCCGGTGCGCAGCCAGCCGTCCCGGAGTGCCTCGGCGGTGGCCTCCGGACGGCCGAGGTACCCCTTCATGATGTTGTGGCCGCGCACACACAGCTCCCCGACACCGTCGTGAACGTCGATCAGGCACAGCTCGACGCCCTCGATCGGAGTACCCACCGAGCCTGCCTTGCGCGGGCGGTCGAGGTGGTTGAAGCAGGCGACGGGCGAGGTTTCCGACATCCCGAAGCCTTCCAGCACCGGCGTGTCGAAGGCCTTCTCGAAGCCGTGCAGCACCTCCACGGGCAGGGACGCACCGCCGGACACGCACAGGCGCAGGGTGGCCGTGTCATGTGTCTCGGACTGCGCGGTACGAGCGGTGAGCAGTGCGGCGTACATGGTGGGCACGCCGGCGAAGACGGTGACGCCCCGGTCGTGGACGGTCCGCAGTGCATCGGCCGGGACGAAGCGGGTCATCAGGGTGAGCCGGGCCCCCGCTGCGACGGCGGCGTTCATCGCGCAGGTCTGGCCGAACGCGTGGAACAGCGGCAGGCAGCCCAGGATCACGTCCTCGGGAGTGAGGCGGAAGAGCGAGCGCGCGCAGATCTCGGCGTTGCGCAGCAGGTTGGCGTGGGTGAGTTCGGCGCCCTTCGGGGAACCGGTGGTCCCGGAGGTGTAGAGCAGGACGGCGGTGTCGTCGTCGGCACGAGGCTGCGGGCCCGCCGGCTCCGGATGCCCGGCGAGCAGTTCGGTGAGCGTACCCGCGGAGAGCGGGACCACGGCCGCCGCGGTGCCTTCGGCGCCCCGCACCGCGTCCGCGGCGCACATCTCGTCGGCGAACAGCAGCACCGCGCCGGAGTCCCGCAGGTAGTGGGCGATCTCCCGGGGCTTCAACAGCGGGTTCATGGGGACGACGACGGCACCGGCACGCAGGATGCCGTGGTAAAGGACGGGGAAGTCGAGGGTGTTGGGCAGCATCACGCCCACCCGGTCGCCCGGATTGACGCCCCGGCCGGTGAGCAGCGCGGCGCACCGGCCCGAGAGGGTGTCCAGTTCGACGTAGGTGAGAGCGCTTGCGCCCAGCTCGACGGCGGTACGGGGACCGTGCTCGGCGGCGGCGCGCCGGAGGTTCTCGGCGAGGTTCATGTGACTGCTTCGGGTCCGAGGGAGGTGTCTTGGGGCGGAGGTGTCAGCCGCGCAGGGCGGAGGCGAAGAGGCCCGGGAGCTTGGCGGCGGATGGTGCGGCCGTGAAACGGGTCAGCCGCTCGAGGGTCGTCAGGGCTGTGCGGTTGGTCGCGAAGTGCGGCGGACGCGGCGCCAGTGACGGCGAGCCGGTGAACAGGCCGCGAGGGGCGGGCGCGAACGGCGAGCGGACCACCGTCTTCTCGATGTCCTCCAGCAGATACGCGTTGTGCACGAAGCCGACGCCGCTGCCGATGTCCTGCCGGGTGTGGCCGGGGTACGCGCCCCATGGGGTGTACCCCAGCAGGAAGCCGATCGCGCACCAGGCGTTGACTCCGACGGTGCCGTAGCGCAGCCCCGCCACGGCGGAGTCGACGGCGGCGCGGTGGGCACGCTCGGTCCCGGGGTGGACGATGAGCGTCGCGCCCAGGGTGCCGGGCAGCCTGTCGTTGGCGAAGTCCACGGCCTCGCGGAGGAACACGTCCGCGTCGGCTCCCGGCAGCCGGACGACGCCGAGCGCGCTGCCGAACACCTCGTCGGTGAGCATGACGTCGTCCTCGACGGTGAGATCGGGGACGAGGACCCGGCAGTTCCCTTCACCGAGCACCTCCGCCTGGGGATGGGCGGCCCGGACCGCGTCCAGCCTGCCCTCCGCGCCCGGGTAGTAGTCGGTGCGCGGCGGCAGTTCGCGCAGCACCCGGCGGATCTCGCCGAGCAGCCGGTCACTGCCCTCCCAGTCACGGGGCAGGATCAGGATCTGGCTGGCGACGCAGTTGTGCCCCGAGTTGTTCATCTTGCTGGTGACGATGTGCTCGGCCTGGTACCGGAAGTCGGCGGCGCTCCAGTCGCCCGGCGCCACGATGCACGGTGTGACACCCCCGAGTTCGCTGCTGAAGGGCTTGGCGTTCAGCGGCCTGTCGGTGCGGCGGCGTTCGGCGGCCTGCTCGTCCGTGCCCCACACGATCGCGTCGTGGGTACGGTCGCTCCCGGTGACATGGATGGAGTCGACGAGGTCGTGTGCGGCGAGGTAGCCCCCGACATCCGCGCCTCCGTCGACGAAGCGCAGCCAGCCCTGGTCGACGAACTCGCCGAGCACGTGCTCGAAGTGCGGGCGGAGGTAGGCGTTGACCGGGTTCATCTTGGCGATGACGGTCTGCCCCTCGGCGTAGAGCTTGTGCAGGATGTCGAGCGGGGTGATGGCCGCGACATTGCCCGCGCCCAGCACCAGCGCGACGGCTGGTCGGCCGGCGCGTCCCCGGTACTCCCCGGCGGCCCTGTCGAGGACCTGCCGCGCCGTGGTGCCGGGGAGGGCCCACACCTGGGCGCTGGTCCCGTTCTGCAGCAGCGTGTCCCAGCCGGTGGCGGGGAAGACGTCCACGACGGCGCGCCCGTCGCGCTCGTGCACGGCCCCCGGGTCGACGGGGGGCTTGCCGGCGGCGATCCGGCGCAGCACGTGCAGATGGGCGCTCACCCCCTGGGCGAGGGCCCACGGGGCGCCGATCCAGTCCTCGGCGGCCCACGGGGAGTCGGGGGCGAAGCCCTTGGCCGCGGCTGCGTCCGCGACCATCGCCGCCGCGCGTGCGGCGATCCGCGGCAACATGCGCTCCAGCAGCGGTATCCGCTCGGCGATCGGCGAGGCCGTCCAGGTCTCGGCGCCGGCGCGCAGTTCGGCGACGGCGCGGTCCAGCTGTGCGGTGTCGAGGGCGGTGACGGAGGTCATGCGCTTTCAACTCCTGGTCGATGGTGGGGATGGCCGGAAGGGTGGGCGGGACGCTGCGCTGCGCCGTCGAGTGCGCGGCAGTGCTTCCTGCGCCTTCGCCCTGGAGGATCAGGCGCGCAGCCGGGCCCGGTCGCGGGACGGGTTGACGAGGGTGGCGGAGAGCAGCCCACCGACGAGCAGCATCGCGCCGGTGATGATCACAGCGTTCTGGTAGCCGTCCGGGCCTTGCCTGTCGACCATGATTCCGATGATGGCGGGAGCGGCCAGCCCCGCCGTGGTGACCACGGCGTTCATCACGCCGAGGGCCCCACTGGCACGGCCGGGCGGCGCGAGTTCGGAGACGGTGGTGGCCGCGACGGCTGCGTAGGATCCGGCGAGGCCGAATCCGATGGCGAGCAGCGCGGTCTTGGCGCCGGCGCCGTCCACCAGAGGCACACCGAGGCATGCGACCGCGCCGAGGGTGAGTGTCGCACCGCCGACGCCGCCGCGCGCCCACTTGGTGCTGACGCCACGCCGCATCAGCGATCCGGTGACTCCCGCCTGCGTCAGCAGGACGACCGCGCCCATCACCCACGGGAGCACCACGAGGCGGCCGGCTTCGGCGGAGGAGTAGCCGAGTCCGTTGTGCAGGTAGGAGGGCAGCCAGACCAGCATCAGTGCCACGGCCCAATAGCACGTGAAGTACGCGGCGGTGACGGCCAGCCAGGTGGGGGTGGAGAAGATGCGCCGGTAGGTGACGCGCTCGTCGGCCGCTTCGGGGGTCTCGGCGCCGGCCGGTGCGTCAGCGGTTCGGTGCGGTCCGGTCCCGCCGAGGAAGTGCCAGGCCACCGCCCAGATCAGTCCGATGGCGGCGAGCGCCCACAGGGCCGTGCGCCAGTGGTGGTTGTCGATGATCCACGTGAGTCCGGGGGCCGCGGTGACCACGCCGAGGGTGACTCCGAGGGTGACCAGGGCGCCGGGCAGGTTGCGCCGTTGGTCGGGGAACCAGCTGAACGTGGCGTGCTGGGCGACCGGGAACGCGGGACCCTCGGCGGCGCCGAGCATGATCCGGGAGCCGATCAGCACGGCGAGCCCGCCGCCGATGGCGGGCGGCACCTGGGCCACCGACCAGAGCAGCGCCATGATCAGGATCACCGTGGTGGGCCGCACCTTGTCGGCGTACAGGCCGACCACGACGGCGGCGATGGAGAAGAGCAGGAAGAACGCGCTGTTGGCGAGGCCGAACTGGGTGGCGCTGAGGCTCAGATCCGCACGGATCTCGTCGGCCGCCAGTCCCAGCACGGACTTGTCCGCGAAATTGATCATCATGAACACGACGAGCAGACCGGTGACGGTCCAGGCACGGGACCTGGTACCGCGGCCTGCCGACGTCGGATCGCCGAGCTGTCTCGACGTGGTGTCAGCGGCGGTCACGGATCCTCCGGAGGGGTGCGGCCGGCGTCGTTGCCGGGCGGGGAGGGCGAGAGGGCAGGGGAAGGGCAGGAAGGACTTGAAGGACAGCGGGATTCGAGGTCCCGGGGCCGGCTGCCGGCCCCGGACCGGGAATGCGCGGGATCAGGAGAGGGGAACGCCCTCGATCGCGATGCGCTCCATCACCCGGCGTCGCGGGTAGTAGTCGTTGATCGCGTAGTGCTGGGTGGCGATGTTGTCCCAGATCGCGATCGAGTCGGCCTCCCAGCGGAAGCGGATCTGGTACTCGGGGATGCGGGCCTGCAGCACCAGCTCGTCCACCAGCTCACGGCTCTCGGCGTCCGAGAGGCCGACGATGCGGGTGGTGAAGGGCTCGTTGACGTAGAGCGTCCTGCGACCGCTGCGCGGATGGCGCACGACGACCGGGTGCTCGACCTGCGGCCAGTTCTCGCGGAAGGCCGCCTTCTGCTCGCCGTTCATCAGAGCGCCCCAGCTGGGCTCCCAGTCGTGGACCGCGGTGAGGTTCTCGATCCGCTCCTTGAGCTCTTCCGAGAGGTTGTCGTACGCGGCGCCCATGTCCGCCCACATCGTGTCCCCACCGGCGGCCGGGACCTCGATGGCGCGCAGGACCGAGCCGAGGGCCGGGTTGACCATGAACGAGTGATCGCTGTGCCAGATGTTCTTGTTCCCCTTGGACTTGGCGTCCTTGGCGAGCCGGGACACCCCGGCGTGCTCGGTCCCGGGGAAGAACGGGTTGGGCTCCGGCGAGCCCCAGAGGCCGGCCAGCGCGAGCTGGTGCTCGGCCGTGAAGCCGGTCTGACCGCGAAAGAAGATCACCTTCCACTCCAGCAGCGCCTGCCGCAGCTCCTCGGCGAGAGCCTCGCCGATCCCCTGCGTGAGGTCGACGCCGCCGAGCACGGCACCGAAGTGCGGAGTGAGCGGGGTGATGTCGAGGATCTCGTACCGGGTCTCCGGGGTGCCGGGCGACATGCGGTCGAGCACACGTGTCCCGTAGTACATCAGGGGCTTGTCGAGTACGGGCTTGGGGGCGGCGACGGTGGCGTCCATGATCCCTCCGAACGGCTCGAAGATTCGATACCGGCAGTATTGATATGCGCCGACGCCGTCGGCAAGGGGTTGCGGCCACCAAATTCAAAACTGCCGGTAACGAATTCCTCGCCCGAGAAACCCGCCGGGTACAGACCGAGGAGGAAGCCCCGTCAGGGCGCGGCGCCGACGGCGCGCCCGATGAGGTCGACCACCGCGTCCACCAACCGCTCGTCGGGCATGCGCTGTTCGGCGATCATCCGGAACAGCAGCGAGGCGGCGACCAGCGTCACCGCCGCCTCCACGTCGATACCGGGGTCGACGTCGCCGCGCACGATCCCCCGCTCGAAGATGTTCCGCGTCTCCGCCGCGACCCGCGCGGTGTACTCCCCGTACGCGCCGCGCTCGGCGCCCGCGTCGGCCGCGGTGCCGATCACACCGGCCAGCAGCCGGTCGACCCCCGGAGTGCGGTACGCCTCCAGACGCGCCGTGAGCACGGCTCGCAGCTCGGCACGGAAGTCACCCATGTCCGGAACGGTCAACGGACCGACCCGCGACTCGGCGGCGGCGATGACGAGGTCCTGCTTGGTCGGCCATCGCCGGTACATCGACGGCTTGCTGACCCCGGCCCGGGCGGCCACCGCGTCCATCGTGACCGCGCCCATGCCCTGCTCGGCCACCAGCGCGACCACGGCGTCCAGCACCGCGCGGGTGACCCGCTCCTCCCGGGGCCGCCCAGGACCTCGCCCGCTACCCCGCCCCACCTGCTCGTCGACCATGCCCTGACCCTACGGGCGCCGACGATGATCATCCACTCCGTCGGCGCAGGCCCGTCGACACCCACCGGGCCGCGGCCTTCCCCGCTCCCTCATCGCGGCCGAGCCGGTCACCGCGCACCGCGGCCGTCCGACAGCGAGGCCTGACGACGGGACGCGGCCCCGGGCACATGCGCCGGGGTCGCGTCCCGCATCCGGCCCGACAGGGCGTGCCCGCCTCTGGCGTGAAGGTCTGAACGGTGATTCACTGCTTCTATGGCATACCGCAAGACCCCGGCCGAGCTGGCCCGGCTCAGCAGCGCACGGGAGCATCTGGTCCAGCAGGCCACCGACGTCGTGGCCGATGTGGGCTGGGCGCAGGCCTCGGTGAACGCCGTCGCCGCCGCGGCCGGCATCGCGGCCGGCTCGGTCTACCAGCACTTCCCGTCCAAGACGGCGCTGGCCGTCGAGGTCTTCCGGCGCGCCTCCGGCCGTGAGGTCGAGGTGCTGGGCGAGGTGCTGCGCAGCCCGGGTGATCCGGTCGAGCGTCTCGCGCGAGGCGTCGAGGTGTTCGCCCGGCGGTCCCTCGAACGCCGGGGACTGGCCTACGCCTTGCTCGCGGCCCCCGCCGAGCCCGCCGTCGGCGCCGAGCGCCTGGAGTTCCGGCGCCGGTACCGAACGCTGTTCGCCGAGGTCGTGAGCGAGGGGGTGGCCTCGGGCGTGCTGCCGCCCCAGAACCCGGAGGTCACCGCCGCCGCCCTGACCGGTGCCATCGGCGAGGTGCTGGTGGACCCGCTCGGCGCCCCCGACGGGGACTCCTCCGACCGGCTCATCGCCGAGCTGACCGCGATGTCCCTGCGCTGCCTGGGCGCCGGGCAGGCCCCGGCGGGCTGACCGGCCGCACCCGACTCGCACGGACCACGACCGCACCGCCCTTCCCGACGGCTCCGCCCCTCCTCCCGACGACCCCGAAGGACACGCCCATGACCAGCACCACCGACACCCGGCCGGTCAGCAACCCCACCGCCCGCACCCACGACGTGACCAACCAGGCCCCTCCGCTGGTCGGCCACGACGTCGCCGAGGACCCGGTCCTGCTGGAGGGGGTGCGTCGTGAAGGCGCCGAGTGGTACCTCGACGACCTGCACCGGCTCGGTCGTCGTACCGGCAGCGAGGAGGTGCAGCGCTGGGCCGAGGAGGCCAACCGCCACGAGCCCGTGCTGCGCACACACGACCGCTACGGCAACCGCGTCGACGAGGTCGACTTCCACCCCTCGTACCACGCCCTGATGGACGTCGCGATCGGCGAGGGTCTGGCCGGCGCGCCCTGGGCCGACGAAAGGCCCGGCGTCCACGTGGCGCGCGCGGCGGGCTTCATGGTGTGGAGCTCCGCCGAGGCGGGACACGGCTGTCCGGTGTCGATGACGTACGCCGCGGTGCCGGCGCTGCGCAACTCCCCCGAACTGGCCAAGGAGTACGAGCCGCTGCTGACCGGCCGCGTGTACGACCCGGTCCTCAAGGCGCCCGGCGTCAAGGGCGGTCTGCTCGCCGGGATGGGCATGACGGAGAAGCAGGGAGGAACCGACGTACGGGCCAACACCACGACGGCCGTGCGGACGGCCGACGGGAGCTGGCGGCTGCGCGGGCACAAGTGGTTCACCAGCGCCCCGATGAACGACCTGTTCCTCGTCCTCGCGCAGGCGCCGGGCGGCCTGTCCTGCTTCCTCGTCCCGCGCGTGCTGCCCGACGGCAGTCGCAACACCTTCCGCATCCAGCGTCTGAAGGACAAGCTCGGCAACCGCTCCAACGCCAGCAGCGAGCCCGAGTTCGACGACACCGTGGCCTGGCTGGTCGGCGCCGAGGGCAAGGGCGTGCGGACCATCATCGACATGGTCACCATGACCCGCCTGGACTGCATCCTCGGCTCGGCCTCCGGCACGCGCGCCGCCCTCGCGCAGGCCGCCCACCACGCCCGCCACCGCTCGGTGTTCGGCGCCAAGCTCATCGACCAGCCGCTCATGCGCAACGTCCTGGCGGACCTGGCCCTGGAGTCGGAGGCCGCCACCACCCTCGCCCTGCGGGTCGCGGGCGCGACCGATCGCGCCCAGCGCGGCGACGCCGGCGAGCGGGCGTTCCTCCGGCTGGCCACGGCTGTCGGCAAGTACTGGGTGTGCAAGCGCCAGCCGGCGGCCGTGGCCGAGGCCCTGGAGTGCCTGGGCGGCAACGGCTACGACGAGGCCTCGGGCATGCCCCGGTTGTACCGGGAGGCGCCCCTCAACGGCATCTGGGAGGGTTCGGGGAACGTCAACGCCCTCGACGTGCTGCGGGCGCTGCTCCGGGAGCCGGAGTCGCTGGCGGCCTTCCGCGCCGAGGTGGAGTCGGCGGCGGGCGCCGACGCCCGGCTCGACGCGGCCTGGCGGGAGGTGCTGGGCGAGCTGGCACGACCGGAGGACGCCGAACTCCGCGCCAGGCGCCTGGTGGAACGCCTCGCCCTCGTCCTGCAGGGCTCCCTGCTCGTACGACACGCCCCCGCTCCGGTGGCGGACGCCTTCTGTGCCTCCCGGCTGGCCGGCGACCGGGGCCTGGCCTTCGGCACCCTGCCGACGGGCACCGACTTCCCGGCGGTCCTCGATCGCCTGCCCGCCGGTCTGGGATAGCGGCGGCACCTGGAGGGGGTCCCGGGTTCCCCCTCCAGGTGGACCGGCACGTCAGATTCTGCGGGCGTGGAGGGCGTGGGCGCCCAGCGCGAGCGGGGTGTGGCCGACGAGTTCGAGGCCGTGGTCCTCGAACAGCCGGGCGTAGTGGTCGACCGTACGCTCACGGCCTCCGGTGTTGCACATCATGTGGAGGTCCCACGCGGTGGCGAGCGAGGGGGTGTCGTCGGCCGGCAGCAGGCGCTCGACGACGAGGAGGTCCGCGTGCCGGGGCATGGCGTCGGCGCAGTGACGCAGGATGCTCCGGCAGCGGTCGTCGTCCCAGTCGTGCAGGACGCGGGAGAGGATGTAGACGTCGGCGCCCGGGGGTACGTCCGCGAAGTCACCCGCCCGGTAGGCGCACCGCTCGCCCACATCGGTGGCGGCCAGGTACGTGCGCGCCGCGGCGAGGACCTGAGGGCGTTCGAGGAGGATGCCGCGCAGGGCGGGGTGGGCGGTCAGGATGCGGCCGAGGAGTTCGCCGGTGCCGCCGGCGATGTCGACCACGGTGCGAGAGCGGCCCGGGGCGGCGGCGGCGGTCAGGACCGGGTGCGAGGGGAGGGCATCGAACATGGCGGCGCTCGACACCATCGACTGGTCGAAAAGGGTGGCCAGTTCGGGGTCGCGGGCGAAGTGGTCGAAGTGGTTCTCGCCGTAGAGGTGCTCGAAGCCGGGCTGTCCGCTGCGTACGGTGTGGGTCAGGTGGGCGAAGGACTGGTAGAAGGGGCCGCCGTACATCAGCGCCAGGGGCCGCATCGAGCCCGGGGCCTCCGCGTCCAGGAGTGCGCCGACGCCGGTGAGGCGGAATCCGTCCGGGCCTTCGGAGACCACACCGAGCATGGCGAGGTACCGCAGCAGGGTCGCCAGGCTGTTCGGGTCGGCGCCGACGGTCCGGGCCAGCTCCGAACTGTCCACCCCGGTGCGGCGGTTCATGGCCTCCGGTAGCCGAAGCCGCGCGCAGGCCGCCAGGGCCTGGGTGGACCAGGCGCCGGTCAGCAGCCACAGGAGCGCTTCCGCCGGCTGAGGTTCGCCTGCCCGTCGCGCGTGCCCCGCCGGGGCGAGGGGCCGCCCGAGGTGCTCGGACAGTACGTCCCGGTGGTCTCCGCTCGCGTAGAGCTCGACGCGCCGGTACGCCGTCTTCGTGTCGGCGGGGGCGGTGAAGTAGAACACCGTGCCGTCCTCGTGCGGGTTGTACCCACCCCCGTCGGCAACCGCGCCGTGCCGCGCGAAGCTCGCCAGCAGCCCGCGCAGCACCAGCGGGTCGGGCCGGGCGACGTCGAAGGCGAGGTGCGCCTCGTGGTCCAGGCGGCGTTCCTCCGCAGCGATCCCGGACAGCCCGGAACCCGGTGGCACCGTCAATGCGAACACCTCGACCGCCCGGTGTTCTTCGGCGGGGCCGCGGACCCCGGGACGGAGAATCCTTACGTCAAGATCCGCGGGCTTACGGCGGTGACGCGCCGCGAGGCGTTCGCGCACGACGACACTGGGTTGCGCCTGCGCGTCGGCGGGCAGGCCGCATGCCGCCAGGTCCGTCCGCAGCGTCTGCTCGTCGGGCGGGAACACGAGCACGGCGGCGTGCGCGAAGTCGCATCGGTCCGTCAGTGCCCGCAGTTCGGGACCGTCGAGGCCGGGCAGCACACGTGAGAGCAGGACGGACGTGTCCTGCTCCCGGACGAACGCGGCCGTCGCGCTCAGCCGCTCCGCGTCGTCGCCGGCGTTCGCCGCCGTCCTGCTCGTGGGCGTCGTGGTCGCCGTCGTCGTGGTCGCGGGCATGGTGAAGGGATGTTCGGAATGCATTCCCTGTCCGTGTGTGAAGGAGGAAGCCCGGGCCCGGCCACCGGAGCACGCCGTGCACAGGCACGGGCAGCCCGGGGCCAGGCCCGGAACGGGACGAAAGAAGGAAGAAGGGGTCGGTCAGATGCCGACGTAGTTCTCGGCGAACCAGTCCTGTTGGGTGCGCGAGGTGCGCAGCGAGGCGATCCGGGAGTGGCGCAGACGCTCCTGGAAGACGGAGGCACCCTCGGAACCCGGTGCGTCGTGCAGGAGGCGGATCATCCAGTGCGAGAACTCCTGGGCGCGCCAGATGTGGGCCAGGCACCGCTCCGAGTAGGAGGCCAGGGGCTCGGGGTCGCCGTGAGCGAGGACCGCGGTCAGGGCCCGGGCCAGGATCTCCGCCTCCAGCACCGCGAGGTTGGCGCCCTTCGCGGCGGACGGGCTGATCAGGGCGGCGGCGTCGCCCACCAGGAACAGCGAGCCGTGGCGCAGCGGTTCGAGCACGTCGGACTCGAGGTCGACGACGGCGCGCTGGACGAACCGGCCGCGCAGCAGGGGTCCGTACTCGGTCGCGCGCATGCGCAGGTCGAGCTCGTCCCAGATCCGGTCCTCGCTCAAGGCGTCGACCCGGGTGCCGCGTTCACACTGCAGGTAGTACCGGGTGATCTCGGCGGAACGGGCCATGTGCCCGGCGAATCCGCGCGGATGGGTCGCGTAGCCCACGGCGTCGATGCTCGGCGGCGCCTCGGCGAGCAGGCCCAGCCAGGACACGCCGTGGTCGCGGCGGTGGCGGTGGACCCTGTCCGGCGGCAGCGAGCGCCGCCCCACCCCGTGCCGGCCGTCGCAGGCGGCGACGTACCGTGCCCGCCACCGTCCGGGGCGCCCGTCCCCCTCCCGCACGGTCACCGCAGGGGTGGGGCCGTCCGCGTCGGTCACGGCGACCGCCTCGGTGTCGAATCGGATCCGCCCCCCTGCGTCGACGAACCGCTCCAGCAGATCGGAGACCAGCTCGTGCTGCGGATAGACGGTGTGCGGCTCGCCCCGGCCGAGCCCTCGGTAGTCCAGGCGGAAGCGGCCGTCCTCGGTACGGAACTCGCAGACGCTGTGCTCCTGCCCGCGTCGGCGCAGGCCCTCGTCCAGACCGTTGCGTTCGAGGATCCGCACGGTGTTCGCGGCGAGGAAACCCGCCCGCGCACGGTTCCGGACATGGTCACGACCGGCACGTTCCACCACGACACAGTCGATGCCGCTGCGAAGTAAGAGGTTCCCCAGGACCAGTCCTGCCGGACCGGCCCCGAGGATGACCACATCAGCCGAGTGCTGGGCGACCCTGGCGTACTGACTCTCTGTCACAACGGTGGATCATAGGCACTGGAAAATATGTGGACCGTCAAATATCACCCGAATGCGCGACAAGATGCGAAAAGGATTCTGCCCTCGCCGAGGAACGCGTAGAGCGCCCTGGACCCCGCCGGTCACGGCAGCCGCTCGCATCACCTCGCCGCCCGACGGCAGCGCGCTGAGCCGATGGGGTCGAAACCCTGCCGGGTACCCCGTCCGCACCCCTCACGGACAGCGGTGTTGCGATGATCCATGTCACTGTCGTGGGACCTTCAGAAGGCCACGGCGCAGCCCTTAGCGTTGCCGAAACGAGCCGGGCGCGACGCGGGCGAGTGCCGCTCCCACGGCACGACGTACGCGGGGACGTGTCGGCGACCCGTTGCTCATCACCGGCAGGGTGAAGGGATCATGATGTTCCGCAAGGTACTGGTGGCCAATCGCGGGGAGATCGCGATTCGCGCGTTCCGCGCGGGCTACGAACTGGGTGCGCGCACGGTCGCCGTCTTCCCCCACGAGGACCGCAACTCTCTGCACCGGCTGAAGGCCGACGAGGCGTACGAGATCGGTGAGCCCGGACATCCGGTGCGGGCCTACCTCTCCGTGGAGGAGATCATCCGGGCGGCCCGCCTCTCCGGTGCCGACGCCGTCTATCCGGGGTACGGATTCCTGTCCGAGAACCCGGAACTGGCCCGCGCCTGCGAGGAGGCGGGCATCACGTTCGTGGGCCCGAGCGCGCAGACCCTGGAGCTGACCGGGAACAAGGCGCGAGCCGTGGCCGCCGCCCGGGAGGCGGGTGTGCCCGTGCTCGGTTCCTCGGCGCCCTCCACCGACGTGGACGAGCTGGTGGCCGCGGCCGAGGGCATCGGCTTCCCGGTGTTCGTCAAGGCCGTCGCCGGCGGCGGCGGTCGCGGCATGCGGCGGGTCGAGGATCCGGCGATGCTGCGCGAGTCCATCGAGGCGGCGGCCCGCGAGGCCGAGTCCGCCTTCGGCGACGCGACCGTCTTCCTGGAGAAGGCCGTCGTCGACCCGCGCCACATCGAGGTGCAGATCCTCGCCGACGGCGAGGGCAACGTCATCCACCTGTTCGAGCGCGACTGCTCCCTGCAGCGGCGCCACCAGAAGGTGATCGAACTCGCGCCCGCCCCGAACCTCGATCCGGAGGTGCGACAGCGCATCTGCGACGACGCCGTGAGGTTCGCCCGTCGGATCGGCTACCGCAACGCGGGCACGGTGGAGTTCCTCCTCGACCGCGAAGGCAACCACGTCTTCATCGAGATGAATCCGCGCATCCAGGTCGAGCACACGGTGACCGAGGAGGTCACCGACATCGATCTGGTGCAGTCGCAGCTGCGCATCGCCTCCGGCGAGACCCTTGCCGACCTCGGCCTGGCGCAGGAGTCCGTCGTCCTGCGCGGTGCCGCCCTGCAGTGCCGGATCACCACCGAGGACCCGGCCAACGGCTTCCGCCCGGACACCGGCATGATCAGCGCGTACCGCTCCCCCGGAGGCTCCGGCATCCGGCTCGACGGCGGCACCACCCACGCCGGTACGGAGGTCAGCGCCCACTTCGACTCGATGCTGGTCAAGCTGACCTGCCGGGGCCGGGACTTCGGGACCGCCGTCGACCGGGCCCGGCGCGCGGTGGCCGAGTTCCGCATCCGGGGCGTGTCCACGAACATCCCCTTCCTGCAGGCCGTGCTCGACGACCCTGACTTCCAGGCGGGACACGTCACGACGGCCTTCATCGAGCAGCGGCCGCACCTGCTCACCGCGCGCCACTCCGGCGACCGCGGCACCAAGCTGCTCACCTACCTCGCCGACGTGACCGTGAACAAGCCGCACGGCCCTCGGCCCGAGCTGATCGCCCCGGCCGACAAGCTGCCGGCGCTGCCCGCCGGCGAGCCGGCCGCCGGCTCCCGGCAGAGGCTCCTCGCGCTCGGCCCGGAGGGCTTCGCGCGGAGCCTGCGCGAGTCACCGACCATCGGTGTCACCGACACCACCTTCCGCGACGCCCACCAGTCGCTCCTCGCCACCCGGGTCCGGACCAAGGACCTGCTGGCCGTCGCCCCCACGGTGGCGCACAGCCTGCCGCAGCTGCTGTCCCTGGAGTGCTGGGGCGGCGCCACGTACGACGTCGCGCTGCGCTTCCTCGCGGAGGACCCGTGGGAGCGCCTCGCCGCCCTGCGCGAGGCCGTGCCGAACATCTGCCTGCAGATGCTGCTGCGGGGTCGTAACACCGTGGGGTACACCCCGTATCCGACCGAGGTGACCGACGCCTTCGTCCAGGAGGCCGCCGCCACCGGCATCGACATCTTCCGGATCTTCGACGCGCTCAACGACGTCGACCAGATGCGCCCCGCCATCGAGGCCGTACGGGAGACCGGGACGGCGGTGGCCGAGGTCGCGCTCTGCTACACGTCCGACCTCTCCGACCCGGCGGAGAAGCTGTACACGCTGGACTACTACCTGCGGCTGGCCGAGAAGATCGTCGCCGCGGGGGCGCATGTGCTGGCGGTCAAGGACATGGCGGGGCTGCTGCGTGCCCCCGCCGCGGCCAAGCTCGTCTCCGCGCTGCGCAGTGAGTTCGACCTGCCCGTGCACATCCACACCCATGACACCGCCGGCGGCCAGCTCGCCACGTATCTCGCGGCGATCCAGGCCGGGGCGGACGCGGTGGACGGCGCGGTGGCCTCCATGGCCGGTACCACCTCTCAGCCGTCGCTGTCGGCGATCGTCGCCGCGACCGACCACTCCGACCGGCCCACCGGCCTCGACCTGCAGGCGGTCGGTGACCTGGAGCCGTACTGGGAGAGCGTCCGCAAGATCTACGCGCCCTTCGAGGCGGGTCTGGACTCGCCGACCGGGCGCGTGTACCACCACGAGATTCCCGGCGGGCAGCTCTCCAACCTGCGCACGCAGGCCGTCGCGCTCGGCCTGGGCGACCGTTTCGAGGACGTCGAGTCGACGTACGCCGCCGCGGACCGGATGCTGGGCCGGCTGGTGAAGGTCACGCCGTCGTCGAAGGTGGTGGGTGACCTCGCGCTGCATCTCGTGGGCGCCGGGGTGGCGCCCGAGGACTTCGAGGCGGCACCGAACCGCTTCGACATCCCCGACTCGGTCGTCGGCTTCCTGCACGGCGAGCTGGGCACGCCGCCGGGCGGCTGGCCGGAGCCGTTCCGCAGCAAGGCGCTGGAGGGCCGCGCCGGCCCCAAGCCGATGCGGGAGCTGACCGCGGAGGACCGCACCGGCCTGGCCAAGGACCGGCGCGCGACGCTGAACCGCCTTCTCTTCCCCGGCCCGACGAAGGCGTTCGAGACGCACCGTCAGGCGTACGGCGACACCAGCGTGCTCGACAGCAAGGACTTCTTCTACGGGCTGCGCCCGGGGAAGGAGTACGCCGTCGACTTCGGGCCCGGTGTGCGGCTGCTGATCGAGCTGGAGGCCATCGGCGAGGCCGACGAACGCGGCATGCGCACCGTCGTGTCGACCCTGAACGGCCAACTGCGGCCGATCCAGGTACGCGACAACGCGGCGGCCGCCGACCTCCCGGTGACCGAGAAGGCCGACAGGTCCGATCCCGGCCATGTCGCCGCGCCGTTCGCGGGCGTGGTCACGCTGGCCGTCGCCGAGGGCGACGAGGTCGAGGCCGGTGCGACGGTGGCCACCATCGAGGCGATGAAGATGGAGGCCGCGATCACCGCCCCGAGGAGCGGACGGGTGTCCCGCCTGGCCATCACCAGGATCCAGCAGGTGGAGGGCGGCGACCTCCTCGTCGAGATCGGGTGAGGCGCGTGTCGTGAGGCGGCCGGGACACCGAGCCAGGTGTCCCGGCCTCCGCCTGCCCTGAGGACGTGCGGACGCCGGCGCGCTCGGGCGAAGACGGCCGGCTTCGCGTCCGAGGACGAGGACGCGGACGCGGACGCGGACGCGGACGAGCCGGACGACGAGCGCCGGCGGCCCCGGAGGGACGTACGCGCCGCCGCTCGACCCGCTGGAGAGTGCCCGATCGTGATTCCGTGGGACCGGATCTCGTACGGGGGCACCGCGCGCCGGCCGGGTCTCCGTGATGTCCGAACCACGGAGCGCGGGCAGAATTGACGTGAGCGTCCCGCTCCGCCGGTGGGCAACGCACTCGCCTTTCGTCCGTGCCCGGAAAGGGGGCCTGGTGTCCTCGCCTCGACCGGGGGGTCGGCCGGGGGACGAGCAGGCTCCCGGGCCTCTCTGGTCTGAACCCGGGACGCTGCTGGAGCACGTGGCCGTGGCCGTGCTCGGCATCGACCAGGAGGGCAGGATCTGCTACTGGGGGCCCGGTGCTCAGCGGCTCTTCGGCCACGAGGCCGCGGACGTGCTGTCCCGGCCCGCCGCCGTCCTCTTTCCCGCCGCTCCCCTCGACGGCACCGGTGCGGCGGAGCGCCTCGCGGAGCGCGGCCGCACGCTGGGCTACTGGCGGACGCGCGTACCGACGCTGCACCAGGACGGCAGGGTCTTCGACTGCGGGTTCCGGGTCTTCCCGGTGACCGGAGCCGAGGGCGACTCCGTCATCCTCGGGCTGGCGAGCGAGAGCGAGGGGCTCGACCGGGTCAAGACCAACCTCGCCTTTCTCGACGCGCTCTTCGAGACGTGCCCGATCGGCCTGGTGATGCTCGACGAGAACCTGCGCTACGTCCATCTCAACCAGGCCCTGGCGGACATGGACGGGATCCCGATCGAGGACCACATCGGGCGGACCACGGAAGAGTTCATGATCACGTCCGACGGGGGCGAGTACCAGCGCATGCTGCGGGCCGTCGCCGACGGGGGCCGGCCCGTCGTGAGCACGCTGGTCGTCCTGCGTACGCCGGGCCGCCCCGACCGGGACCAGGTACGCTCCGTGAGCTTCTTCCCCCTCAGCCAGGCCGTCGGCACGCGGGCCGGCCTGGGCGGTCTCCTCGTGGACGTCACCGACCGTGAGCAGGCCATCGTGGAGGCGGCGGCCGGGCGGCAGAGACTGGCGCTGCTGGACCGGGCCGCGAACCGCGTCGGCACGACGCTGGACGTGAACGTCACCGCCCGCGAGCTGGTCGACGCGGTCGTTCCCGAGTTCTGCGACGCCTCCGTGGTGGAGGTCGTGGAGTGGAAGGACGAACGCGAGGTGTTCGATCCGGAATCGGTACTGGTCACCCGCCGGATCGCGGCCGGTACGTGCCTGCCGCCTCCCGCCCCCGAGCTGGTCGGCGGCCTGGAGACCGTCACCTACCCGCCCGGCTCCACCATCCACGAGACCCTCATGACGGGCCGGCCCGTCTGCGTCCCCGTGGACGCCGACTTCATGACCAGGACGGTCATCCACCGAGCCCGCACCCGGCTCCTGATCGACAGCGGTCTGACGTCCCTGCTCATCGCTCCGCTCATCGCGCGGGGCACGGTACAGGGCATCGCCATGTTCGGCCGCTCCGGTGGCCGCCCGGTCTTCACGCGGCAGGACCTCAGCCTGGCGGGCGAACTCGCCTCGCGGGCCGCGCTGTGCCTGGACAACGCACGGCTCTACAGCCGGGTCCAGGACATCGCGCTCACCCTCCAGCGGGAGCTGCTGCCCACCGCCCTGGCGAACAACCCGTCCGTGCGCGTCGCCCACCGTTACCTGCCCGGAAGTCACGCCACGGAGGTCGGCGGCGACTGGTACGACGTGATCGACCTGCCGGGCGGCCGTGTGGCGCTGGTGGTCGGCGACGTGATGGGGCACGGCGTGCCCGCGGCGGCGGCGATGGGTCGCCTCCGCATCACCGCGAAGGCACTGGCCCGCCAGAACCTGGAACCCGACAGTCTCCTCGGGGAGCTCGACGCCTGCGCCCAGGACGCCGGCATCGCCTACGCGACCTGCCTCTACATCCGCTACGACCCGACGACGGGCCTGGCCCGCATCGCGAACGCGGGCCACCTGCCACCGCTGCGCCGTAGGGCGGACGGCACGGTCGAGTCCATCGACGAGGTGCTGGGGGTGCCGCTCGGCGTCGGCGACGTGCCCTTCCGTACGACGGAGATCGAACTCCACGACGGTGACACCCTCGCGCTGTACACCGACGGCCTGGTCGAGGCACGCGGCGTCGACATCGGCGAGGGCATGGCGGCGCTGCGGACGCAACTCGCGGGCGCGACCGGCACGTTGGAGGAGACGGCGGACGGCATCCTGGCGCGTCTGCTCCCCGGCGGGTCCACCGACGACGCCGTGATCGTCCTCGCCCGGATCCGGCGTCGAGACCCCGGACCCGGGCCGGGTGACCAGGACTGAGGCCGGGCCCGGTCGGGCTGTTCGACGTCGGGGCGGCGACGCGCGGCCTCGTCAGCCTCCGCTGGACGAGCGCACCCGCAGCCGCGGAAGAACGAACAACCGGTGCCGGGGCGCGTCGGGCTGCTGGAGTCTGCGCACCAACAACTCCACGGCGGAAGCGCCGACTTCATGCTTCGCCGGGGCGACGGCGCTCAGCGGGATGTCGGCGAGCCCCGCCACCTCGTCGTCGTACGCCACGATCGCGACATCGCCGGGGACCTGGACGGACCGCGCGCGCAGCCGCCTCAACAGCGCGAGGGCCTCGTTGTCGGGATGGGCGATGACGGCGTCGACGCGGCCGGCCGCGGCGGCGTCGAGCAACTCCTCGACCGGGCTGTCGCACTCCGGACTCCCGGGGCCCGCACCGGCGGTGCCCAGGACGCACGTCGCAAGAGGGGCTTCGAGCCCGGCGGCGCGCACGCCGGCCTCGAAGCCCTCGATGATCCACTGCGCGGTCGGGCTCGTGCCACGTACGAGCAGCGCGAGGCGGGTGCGACCCGCCTCCGCGAGATGACGCACGGCCAGACGCGCCCCGTGGACGTGGTCGGACACCACATGGTCGATCCCGGCCGTCTCGTCGGCCTCTGGCCTGCGCTCCACGATCACGACGGGGACGGGCAGTTGCTCGTACCAGCCACGCGGGCCCGTCGGCACCACCAGCAGCCCGTCGATGCCGTCGGCGATCATCCTCTCGACCTGTGCGCGCTCCTCGTCCGCGTCGTATCCCGAGATGTCCAGCACCAGTCGGGCGTTCCGCGAGGCCGCGGCCTCGCGCGCGCCCTTGATCACCTCGGGGTAGTAGTAGTCGGCGGACGGCACGATCAGGCCGATCACGCGCTCCCGGCCCCGGGCCGGTGCGACGGGATCCCCGTCGGCGGGTGCGGTCTCCGCCCAGGTCTCGGGGAGCATGGCGCCGCCGTGCACCCTGGCGACCAGACCGCGGTCGGCGAGGACCTCCACGTCGCGGCGGATCGTGACCGGGGAGACGCCCAGCTCGGCGGCGAAGTCGCTGACCCGCAGGGAGCCCTCTTCCCGCAGCCGGCGCAGGATCGCCTGGTGCCTGTGTTCCGCGTGCACTTCCCCGCTCCCCTCGTACGACATCCCAGTTCAGAAGGAGTGTAGCCACCTTGAGATCGATTCTGTCGGTTTTCTATCGAATGGACAACCAGGGGCCGTTCCTGTCCAAACCGTTGCCCTTTTGGTTGTCTGCGTGTTAGAAACCCCCACGCTTACGAGCCAGCGACAGCGCCGAGGCAACGACGCGCTCCTCCCGTAAAGGTCGTCTCCCATGCCATCTCCCTGGCGTCGCCGCACATTCCTCCACGCCGCCGGTGGGGGCGCGCTCGCCCTCGGACTCAGCGGAACGCTCGCGCACCCGTCCCACGCCTCGGAAGTCCTCGGCTCCGGCGACACGTTCGACACATCCGCCACGGCGTCCGACGCGGAGTTCGACGCGCTGCGCGGCAAGTGGCGCGACCTCGTCCTCGGTACGGGCTTCAGCCCGACCGCGGAGCCCTACCGGACCATCCTCGGCAACCTCGGCACGACCGCGGCCGGCTACCGGACGACCATGGCCCCGGCCGTCGGTTCGCTCTGGCCCGGCCGCTCCTGGACCGACCCGGAGCCCGATCTCGACGCCGAGTCCTACGCCTTCTCGGCGACCATGAACGACAGCTACAACCGGCTGCGCACCATGGCCGAGGCGTACTCCCAGCCCGGCACCGGACTGACCGGGGACGCCGGGCTCCGTGACGCCGTCCTCACGGGCCTCGACCACCTCTACTCCGAGGTCTACAACGAGAACACCGCACGGTACGGCAACTGGTACAACTGGCAGATCGGCGCTCCTCAGGCGCTGATGGACACCTGCGTGCTGATGTACGACCACCTGTCGGACACGCAGATCGCCGACTACTGCCGCGCCGTCGACGCGTTCGTGCCGGATTCGGTCTTCGCCTCGTACACGGGCACCAGCACCGGCGCCAACCGGGTCGACCTCTGTCGCGGAGTCATCCTGCGCGGGATCGTCGGCAAGGACCCGGCCAGGATCGCGCTGGCGTCCCAGGCGCTGGCACCGGTCTTCCCCTACGTCACCTCGGGCGACGGCTTCTACGACGACGGATCTTTCGTCCAGCACCGCAACGTCCCCTACATCGGCGGCTACGGCGCGGTGCTGCACGACGGAGTGGGCCGGCTGCTCGCCCTGCTGCGCGGGTCGAGCTGGGAGGTGAAGGACGCCGGCACCCAGCTCTTCCTCGACACGATCGAGAAGGCCGTCGCGCCGTTCATCTACAACGGTCTGATGATGGACAACGTCAGCAGCCGGGGCATCAGCCGCATCGGCACCAACGAGCACCAGCGGGCCCACGGCCTGATGGCGACCATCCTGCTGGTCGGCCAGGGGGCGAGCCCCGAGGAGAACGCCCGCTGGCGGGCGATGGTCAAGGGCTGGCTGCAACGCGACTACCACTACCCCGCGCTCAAGAACCCCGGTCTCAGCCTGATCAGGGCATCGCTCCTGCAGGCGCTGCAGGACGACACCTCCGTCAAGGCCGCCCCCGAGCCCGTCGAGCACCGGCTGTTCCACAACATGGCACGAGCCACCCACCGTCGTCGCGACTGGGCGGCCTCCGTCTCCATGGCCTCGAACCGCATCGCCCACTACGAGTTCGGCAACGGCGAGCACGCCCGTGGCTATCACACCGGCGCCGGGTGGCTGTCCTGGTGGGGCAGCGACTTCGGTCTGGAGCAGTACTCGGACGCCTACTGGCCCACCGTCGACCCGTACCGCCTGCCCGGTATCACCGCCTCGCGCAAGCCGCTCGCCGACGGCGAGGGCGGCAACTGGGGTCAGCCCATGCCGGACGCGGCCTGGGTCGGCGGCACCACCGACGGCGAGTACGCCGCCATCGGCCAGCACCTCAAGGGCATCTCCAGCACCATGGATGCCAAGAAGTCCTGGTTCTGCCTCGACGACTCCGTCGTCTGCCTCGGCGCCGGTATCACCTCCGCCGACGGCCACGCCGTCGAGACGACCGTCGACAACCGGGCCCTCGGCGCCGCCGGAGCACCGGTCCTCACCGTCGACGGCAAG
This sequence comes from Streptomyces sp. NPDC056527, assembly GCF_042794475.1. Lineage (NCBI taxonomy): Bacteria > Bacillati > Actinomycetota > Actinomycetes > Kitasatosporales > Streptomycetaceae > Streptomyces > Streptomyces sp. NPDC056527. The sequence goes on along the minus strand of NZ_JBHTTQ010000060.1, from coordinate 21,933 downwards.
GCACAGCCCCTCACGCAGGGCTGGACGGCCACCTTCGACGGCGCCGAGTGGGCCCACATCGCCGGGCAGGCGGGCTATGTCTTCCCCGGCGGCGCCAAGCTCAGCGCGGTACGCGAGGAGCGCACCGGGTCCTGGCGGGACATCAACACCGGCGGCTCCCCCGACCCGATCACCCGCCGCTACCTGACCCTCTTCACCGACCACGGTGTCGATCCGGCCGACGGCGACTACGCCTACGTCCTGCTGCCGGGCGCCGGCGCCAGGACCACGGCCCAACGCGCCTGCGACCGGGGGTGGTTGCGGATCCTCGCCAACTCCGGTGCCCAGCAGGGCGTCCGCGTCCCGAAGCTGGGGCTCACCGCGGTGAACTTCTGGACCGCGGGCACCGTCGAGAGGCTCCGGGCGAGCGCACCCGCCTCCGTCCTCGTACGGGAGCACCGCAACGGCACGGCGACCATCGTCGTCTCGGACCCCGCGCGGCAGGCCACCTCGCTGGACATCGTCTGGAACCGCAGGGTGAGCAAGGTGCTCTCCAAGCCCGTCACGGTCACCGCCGCGACCACAGGATCGTCGCTGAAGCTGACCTTCGGCGACCTCAGCGGCCAGGCCGGCGCACCGCAGAAGGTCACCGTCCGCCTCGGCTGACACCAGGCCGGAGGTGCCTGTCCCCGGCCGGGCGCAAGTCCGAGGCAGGGGCGGCGCCTCCGGGACGGTGGCCGACGGCTCCGTCGCCGAACAATCGACTCGGCTCCCCCGCCGACGTCGTCGTCCCCGCGCCGCTCTCCCGAGGTCCACCCTCCCCCCACCACTGCCAGGGTGCGCACCTCTCCCGGGTCCCGCTCTCCCCCCACCGGAGGAACCCATGCGTCACGACAACGCCCGAAGCGCCTCGCTCTCGGACGCCGGCAGGTCCCCCGCCGACCGGCAGGCGCCGCCCCGGCGGCGCAGGCGCCTGCTGACCCCCACGGCGCCGGCCGCGGCACTCTCGCTCGTCCTGGCGACACCCGCGCATGCGACGGTCGAGTGGGACGGCGACGCGGACAACGGAGGCACCGCGGTGTTCGCCTCGGTGCTGTGCGACTCCCCGTCGTACGTGTACCAGCCGGACTGGGGCGACGGCCGCGGGAAGATCTTCGGCTTCACCAAGGCGGTGGGCTCCGAGCGTTGCGAGGGCCACGGCATCGCCGGCCGCACCCTCACGTCCGGCAGGACGTACTGGTTCGGCTGGGAGTCCATGACCAAGACCGGCAACGCCCAGACCGTCTTCCAGTGGAAGTCATGGGGCACCGGTGACGAGCACGATCAGAACTACCCGGTGATCATGAAGGTCGAGGACAGCCGGCTGAAGATCTGGTACGTCGCCCCGGGCGAGCAGTGGATCTCCGTCGGCAGCGTCGCCTGGACGCCGGCCACCTGGAACAAGATCGAGCTGGGCATCGACGCCCAGACCTCCACGAGCGGTTCCTTCGCCCTGTACGTCAACGGTCAACTGGTCGTCGACCGCCGGAACGCGCGGACGTGGGATCTCAAGGGCAACGTCCCCCGCTGGGGCTCGTACGGCTCCACGATCGTCGACGTCGAGTCCGTCCACTGGGTCGACGGCCTGAAGATGGGCACGACGCGGGCCGACGTCGACTGACCCACGGGCTCCGGACGCCGGAGCCTGCCGACGGTTGGTGAGAACGGACCAGGGAGGGTGAGTGCCGCCCACGCGCGGGACCGTCGGCCCGGCCTAGCGTGGACGGAGCGGGGCGATCCCGCCCCCACCCTCTTCCGCCTTCACCGAGGACTGATCCCATGCCCATGCAACCCTGGTTCCCCGATGCCAAGTTGGGCCAGCTCCCACAGAGCCGTCCAGACCTCGGCGTCCGCCCTGCGCGGAGCGCGCGGTGCCACCGCGATGGCCCGCAGCAGAAGCTCCGTGAGGGCCGGTGTCCGCGCCCCCGCGTCCTGGCCGGGGCACCCGGCGCCGACTCCGGGTGCCCCGCACGTTCGGATCCCGTTGCCGGGGGCGGCGTCTCATCCCTGGCGGCCCGCCAACTCGACCAGGGAGGTGAGGACTTCCTTGCCCGACTCCCGCTCCCGCGCGTCGCACAGGACCACCGGTGTGCCCGGGTCGAGGTCGAGGGCGTACGCGACCTCCTGCGCGGTGTGGTCCCGGGCGCCGTCGAAGCAGTTGACCGCGACGACGAACGGGAGCCGGCGGCGCTCGAAGTAGTCGATCGCCGGGAAGGAGTCCACCAGTCGACGGGTGTCCGCGAGCACCACCGCGGCCAGTACACCCCGGGGACGGTGGGGGCCCCGCCTCTCTAAAGTGGGGTCCGGCCCCTGACTTTCGACAGGCGGGAGCCGGGGTCAGGCGTCGTCGGTGGACAGGCCCGTGCGGTACGCGATCCGGGCGGCCTCGACGCGGTTGGACACGCCGAGCCGCGCGAGAAGCTGGGTGACGTGTGCCTTGACCGTGCCCTCGGTCATGCCCAGTTCGGCCCCGATGTCCGCGTTGGACAGTCCCCGCCCGAGCAGCCGCAGCACGTCGAGCTGGCGGGCGGTCAGCGAGGCGACCCGTGGGTCGTCCTCGGCGGTCGTGCCGCCCCCGTCGCGCGTGGTGAGGTCGATGACGTGGCCGGTCACCGTGGAGCCGAACGCCGCGTGGCCCTCGGCGACACTGCGCAGGGCTCCGAGCAGATCCGCCGGTGGGGTGTCCTTGACGAGGAAGCCGACCGCTCCGGCCGCGAGGGCCTGCTCGACGTACTCGTCCTGGCCGAACGTGGTGAGGATCAGGACGGCCGGCGGCGACGGCAGTTCCCTCAGCCGTCGGGTCGCGGTGATCCCGTCCATTCCGGGCATCCGCACGTCCATCGCCACGATGTCGGGGAGCAGGCGACGTGCCTGGTCGACCGCGATGTGCCCGTCCCACGCCTCCGCGATCACGCGCAGGTCCGGCGCGGCGTCGATGATCGCCCGCAGCCCGTCGCGTACGGCCGGGTCGTCGTCCGCGACGAGGACCGTGATCATGAGCTGATCCCCATGGCCCCATGCTCGCCCGGATCGCGGACGCGGGCGACGCGACGGACCGGACGGGTGAGGGGCGGGACCGCTCGCCGTGCCCGAGTCACCCTCGCTGACTACCGTGGCGACATGGCCGCTACGCCGCTCTCCCGCTGGCCTCCGCGGCGCGTCGACGCCCTGGTCACCGCGGTGGTCGTCGCGCTCGGCATCGCCGACTCCTGGGTGAAGCCGTCCAGCGGTCTGCTGACCGGTCTGCCGACTCCGGTGATCGCGGCCTGTTCGGCGGTGGTCGGCCTGAGCCTGTGGTGGCGCAGGCGATGGCCCCATCTGGTCGCCGTGTTCGTGACGGTCATGCACGTGGTGTCCTTCACCCCGGTGGCGCTGGCCGCCGCGATGTACACCGTCGGCAGCCTGGACCGGCGGCTGAGGGTCCTCTTCGCGTACGGCGTCGCCGGGTTCGTCGCCGGTCTGGCCGGGCTGCGCGGAGGGCTGCCGAACGCCGGGATCCGGGAGGCCGCGTACTCACTGGCCGCGATCGTCGGACCGCTGGCCGTCGGGTACGCGGTCGGTGTACGGCGCGATCTGACGGCGGCCGTGCAGGCCAGGGTGGCGGTCCTGGAGCGCGAGAACCGGCTTCTGGACGAGCGCGCTCGTGCGGAGGAGCGGGCCGAGATCGCCCGCGAGATGCACGACGTGGTCGGCCACCGGGTCAGCAACATGGTGCTGGCCGCCGGTGCCCTGGAGTCGGGCCCGGCCGCAGAGGTGCCGGAGGCGGCCCGTACGGCGGAACTGATCCGGTCCGACGGCCGGCAGGCGCTGGAGGAACTCCGCGAGATCCTCGGCGTGCTCGCCCCCTCCCGGATGACGGCCGGAGAACCGACCGGGGCGGCGGCGGGCGTACGGGCCGCGGTGCCGTCCGGGCCGGACACGGAGGAGCTGTCCGACCTGGTGGCGCATGCCCGCGACCGCGGACAGGAGGTGGAGCTGCGGGTGAACGGCCATCCGGAGATCCTGCCGCTCCCGATGCAGCGCGCCCTGCACCGGATCGTGCGGGAGGCGCTGACCAACGCCGCGAAACACGCTCCAGGGGCGACCGTGCGGGTGGACGTCGCCTGCCGAGCCGACGGCGTGCACCTCGATGTCGCGAACTCGGCCCCGACGCGTCCCACGTCGCCCGATCTGCCCAGCGGCGGGCACGGAGTCGTCGGCCTGACCGAGCGTGTCGCCCTGCTCGGCGGCACACTGACCGCTGGGCCGCGCGACGGCGGCTTCCTGCTCTCGGCCTTCATCCCCCACAGTCGGGGAGCATCCTCACGAGGAGCACCATGAGCATCCGGGTCCTGATCGCGGACGACAACGAGATCACCCGGCGCGGACTGCTGTGGATCATCGACGCCAGCGGTGACATCGAGGTGTGCGGCGAGGCGGCGGACGGGGAGGAGGCTCTCGTCCGGACCGAGGAGAGCGGGCCGGACGTGGTGCTGCTCGACATCCGGATGCCCAGGGTCGACGGCCTGGCCGCGCTCCCCCGGCTGCTGGCGCTGCCGAGGCCGCCGAAGGTGCTGATGCTCACCACCTTCCACGACGACGAGCAGGTACGGACGGCGCTGCGTGCCGGGGCCTCCGGGTTCCTCCTCAAGGACACCCCGCCCGACGAGCTGCTGCGCGCGATCCGCGACGTCCACGGCGGCCGGGCGGTCCTCGGCCCGCCGGTCGCCAAGCGCCTGGTGGACGGCCTCGCCCACAGCTCGGGCGGGCTCGCTCCCGAGGAACAGGGCCGGCTCGACTCGCTCACCGCTCGCGAGCGCGATGTCCTCCGACTGCTCTCCCGGGGGCTCACCAACAGCGAGATCGCGACCGAACTCGGCACCACGGAGGGGACGGTCAAGGGGTACGTGAGTGCCGTGCTGGCCAAACTGGGCGCGGACAGCCGGGTCCAGGCGGCCCGCGTGGCCTACCGGGCCGGCCTGGACACGGACTGACGGGTCCCGGTCTCCGGTCTTGGTATCCGGCCCCGGTCCCGGCCTCACTCTCCGGTCGGGTCTCCGGTCCGGCCCCGGCCTCAGTCTCCGGTCCTGGGTCTCCGGGGCGGCTCACCGCCGCGTCGTGGGAGCGTCGCGCGGCCGGGCACCGCCTCGACCGTGGCGATCGGGCGGTGCTCGGCGGTCCCCACGGGTCAGCTGTCGGCGGCCGTGCTCAGGGCGTCACGCGAACGTCGGGCCGAAAGCCGAGCCGACCCCGACCCCCTACTTTCGTCACCTCGGACGCCGACGATGGGCACCCCGGCGGGCTCGGATGCGCCGGGACGATGGAGTAGTGGCGCGGCACCGCCCTCCTCCTCCCCCTCCTCGGCAGGGCGGCGCCGCCCCCCGCCCGTCAGGGCACACCGAGACTGGGAGTTCATCGTGAACGCACACAGCGGCATCGCCGTCCTGCCCCGCCACCCCCGCGCCGCCGCCGACGCCCGCCACGTCCTCGGCCGGATCGCCCCCGAGGGCCACGACGAGGTGGACATGGCGGCCCTGCTCCTGAGCGAGGTCGTCTCGAACGCGGTCCGGCATGCGGAGGGACCCGCCATCGAGATCGCCGTCGGCTACGACCGGGGTGCCGGTGTGGTCACCGGAGCCGTCTTCGACACGAATCCCCGCATGGGTTCGGGTGTCCGGTCCAGCCGGGACGAGGCGGACACCGACGAGACGGAGCTGGAGACGGGTCGTGGGCTGGATCTGCTGGATGCGGTGGCCGGGGCCTGGGGCGTGGCCACGGTCGGCGACCAGGGCAAGTGGGTCTGGTTCCAGGTCCAGGCGGCCTGACCCAGGGGGCGCCCGCGGACCCGGTCGACGGGACGGCGACCGCTGTGGGGACGGGCCGCGGGGGCGGGCCCTGGGGGCGGGCCTGTGGGGCCCAAGGGGGCGCGCCGAGCTTCGCGCTCGGGGCGGGAGCTCGGCGCACGTCGGGGTCCGTCTACCAGATCGCCTCGACCCACTCGGGGTGGTCGATGAACGGGTTGCGGTTGCCCTGGTAGGTGCCGTGGATGATGTCGTTGCGGCGTTCCTCGAAGGCGCTCGGCGGGTCCTGCTCGTTCCACTGCTTCAGGACCGAGAGGCGGCCGTGGAAGCGGACGCTGCCGTTGGTGGTCGACTCGTTGGGCTCCAGGTCGGCCCAGGCGTCGTCCCCCTCGTAGCGGACGGCCATGTAGAGGATCATGCGGGCCACGTCACCCTTGTCCGCGTCGCGCGGCTCGAAGGAGTTGGAGTCCGTGTAGCTGCCGGGCGCGCCGCTCACCGCGCTGCCGCCGTTGTCGAAGTCCTTGTTGCCGCGGATGCTGTTGACCTGGACGTCCGCGGGGCGCAGGTGGTGGAGGTCGGTGCCGGGGCCCGCCGAGGTGCCGAAGTTGCCGTGGGACTGGGCCCACACGTGCTCGCGGTTCCAGTCGCCCACGTCGCCGCCGTTGAGGGCCTTGCTGCGCGAGGTGCCGCTGTACAGCAGGATCACGTTGCCGCTGTTGTTCGGGTCCTGGTCGGTGACCTTCAGCGCGTTCCAGACCGCGTCGTACGAGATCTTGCTCTGGCTGCTGATGATCGTGTGCAGCGAGGACTTCAGGCTCGTTCCGGTCTTGCCGATCGCGTTCTTGTAGTACGTGCTGTCGTACGCGGTGGTCGTGGCGCTCGCGGGGGGCGCGGTGACCGCCGGAAGGGTGAGGCCGAGGATGACGGCGCCTACGGCTGCCGCCTTCGCCTTCCATCTGCCTATCTGTACAACGGACATGGGGGGTGTCCTTTCCTGGGGACGGCCGTGCCGGGACGGGATGGTGCGGCTGAACGGCGTCGCGATCTACGCGTGTTGACTTCTGGCAACCGGGAGCGTGGCATGGATGCGTGGTCGGCCGTGTAACCGGGAGAAGGCTTTTCCGTGACGTTCTCGCATACGGCGCGACCGCCGGCCGGGCGGCGGTGAACTTCTCCGACGGAGAAGAAAGTTCGGCCGGAGGTGAATCCTTTCCCGACCCCGCCGCCTCCTATCTGCGAACCGGCCGAACGCGCCGGCGGAACCGGGAGGAACCACCCATGTTGATCACTGGCATCGTCGTCGTCGGAGCCCTGCTCGTGGGGGCATGCAGCTGGCACCTGACGCGGCGTTACAGGAGCCGGGGTTGACCAGGCCCGCGAGCGCGGCATTCCGATATGAGTAGCTCATGAACCAACGCTTCCGCTGGCCGGACGAGCGGCTGATCAAGGCCGCTCAGAACGGCGACGTCACGTCGCTCATCACCGTCGTCATGGAATCGCAGCCGCATGTGCGCAAGTTCGCGGGATCGCTGTGCGCCTCGCCGCAGGACGCGGAGGACGCGACGCAGGAGGCGCTGATCATCCTCTACCGGAAGATCGGCACCCTGCGGGCCACCGGCGCGCTCGCCTCGTGGATGTTCCGGATCGTGCGCAACGAGTGCCTCCGGCAGGTACGGCTGCTCGTCTCGCGGAGTGACGAGGCGTCGCACGAGGCGGAGGCGTCCGCGGAACCGTCCGCCGAGGAGGCGGTGTTGCGCAGGCTGGAGGCGGAGCGGATCGCGGTCGCGGTCGGTGCCCTTCCGCGTGATCAGCGGCAGGTCCTGATCATGCGGGACATACAGGGGCTGCCGGGCGGGACCGTCGCCCATTCGCTCGGTCTGAGCAACGCCGCGATGAAGTCCCGGCTGCACCGAGCACGCGCAGCCCTGCGGGACTCCTTGGCAGCGAGCGAACGAACACCCGAGCACACCGTCGACCGATCCGTCGGAGGAGACCCACCACTGTGAACATCGTGAAGCCCGCGCAGGGAGCGAAGGCCCGGTCCACGGCGCCCGGGCCCGACTTCGCCAGCACGTCCGTCCCGCGCCACCTGGCGCGCGGCGCCATCGGGTTCGGGCTGATCATCGGCTCGATCGCCCTGGTGCCCGTCGTCGGCCCGGCCGCCCTGCTGGCGGCCCCGTTGGCCCTGATCGCCTTCCGCGGCTGCCCCACCTGCTGGATGGTCGGCCTGGCACAGACCGTCTCCCGCGGCCGGCTGGAGCGCCGGTGCGAGGACGGCGTCTGCACCCTCACCAAGGCGCACCCGGCGGGGGTCGACAGCCCCTGACGGCCCCGCGCCGACACTCCATTACCGCTCCTAACCGGCCATGCGCAAGCCATAGACGGGAGAATCCTTGCCGACGCATTAGACTGGCGGGCTGTTTGGCGCCGGATCGGAACAACCTGGGCAGACCCGGGCTCCGCCGGCGACCCGGACGGTGCCGGGAACGAGACGCGAGGTCCGATGGCAGCCACACCAGAGCGCGGTGACATCACTCTGCTCGACGAGGGGGGCACATGGGAGGAGGAGTCCGGCAAGTCCGCCCGGTTCTCCGCCGGACCAGCCGCCCCGGTGCGCACCCTCGTCGACGTCTTCGAGGCGTCCGTACGGGCCTACCCCGACGAGCTCGCCCTGGACGACGGCGACACCCGGCTGACCTACCGGGCGCTGGCCGCGGAGGTCGAGCGCCGACGGCGCGCCCTGGCGGCCGCCGGGGTGGGGCTCGGCGACCGGGTCGGCGTCCGCGTGCCCTCCGGGACCAACGAGCTGTACGTGGCCATCCTGGCCGTGCTCGCCGCGGGCGCCGCCTATGTACCGGTCGACGCCGAAGACCCGGACGAGCGGGCGGAGCTGGTCTTCGGCGAGGCGGGCGTGCGGGCCGTCCTCGGCGCGGGGCACCGGATCGACGTCACCGCGCGCGAGGGGGACCGCGCCCCCGCCACCCGCCCCGGTCCCGAGCACGACGCGTGGATCATCTTCACCTCCGGCTCCACGGGCAAGCCCAAGGGCGTCGCCGTCAGCCACCGCAGCGCGGCCGCGTTCGTGGACGCCGAGGCGGCGCTCTTCCTCGTCGAGGAGCCGATCGGACCCGGCGACCGGGTCATGGCAGGGCTCTCCGTCGCCTTCGACGCCTCCTGCGAGGAGATGTGGCTGGCCTGGCGCTACGGCGCCTGCCTCGTGCCCGTCCCCCGGTCCCAGGTGCGCAGCGGCGCCGACCTCGGCCCCTGGCTGGTGGAGCAGGAGATCACCGTGGTCTCCACCGTGCCGACCCTCGCCGCGCTCTGGGAGCCGGAGGCACTCGACGAGGTCCGGCTGCTGATCTTCGGCGGCGAGGCCTGCCCGCCCGAGCTGACCCAGCGTCTGGTCACGGAGGGCCGCGAGGTCTGGAACACGTACGGCCCCACCGAAGCCACCGTCGTCGCCTGCGCCTCCCTCCTGACCGGTGAGGAGCCCATCCGGATCGGTCTCCCGCTGAACGGCTGGGAACTGGCGGTGGTCGACGAGTCGGGGGAACCGGTGCCGATGGGCGGCAGCGGCCAGTTGGTGATCGGCGGCGTCGGACTCGCCCGCTACCTCGACCCCGAGAAGGACGCCGAGAGGTACGCGCCGCTGGAGTCGCTGGGCTGGGAGCGCGCCTACCGCAGCGGCGACCTGGTCCGCGCCGAGCCGGAGGGGCTGGTCTTCCTCGGCCGCGGGGACGAGCAGATCAAGCTCGGCGGCCGCCGTATCGAGCTGGGCGAGGTGGACGCCGCGCTGCAGGCCCTGCCCGGCGTCGCCGGCGCGGCCGCCGCCGTCCGTACCGCCCGCAGCGGCAACCAGTTGCTCGTCGGCTATCTCGTCACCCAGGAGGGCTGGGACCACGCGGCGGCGGTCGAGCGGCTGCGCGCCGAACTGCCCGCCGCCCTCGTGCCGCTGCTCGCGCCGGTCGACGAACTACCGACCCGTACCTCCGGCAAGGTGGACCGGGACGCGCTGCCCTGGCCCCTGCCCGATCTCGAGAGCACCGGCCCCGCCGAGCGGCTGTACGGCACGGAGGCATGGCTCGCCGAGCAGTGGAGCGAGACCCTCGGAGTGGCCGTCACCAGCGCCGCCGACGACTTCTTCGCGATCGGCGGCAGCAGCCTCGCCGCCGCCCGGCTCACCACCCGGCTGCGCACCCGCTATCCGAGCGCGGCCGTCGTCGACATCTATCAGCAGCCCACCCTGCGCAAGCTGGCCCGGCGTCTGGAGAGGTCCGTCCAGGACGACGGCGCCGTCCGGACCGTCACACCGGTTCCGCTCCGGACCGGGCTCGCCCAGAGCGTCCTGCTGCTCCCGCTCTTCACCGTGGTCGGGCTCCGCTGGACCGTGGCGCTCCTCGCCCTGGGCAACGTACTGCACTGGTTCGGGCCCTACCCGTGGGCGCCGACCGCCTCGTGGTGGCTCGTCGCGGTCGGAGCGGCGCTGCTCTTCAGCCCGCCCGGCCGGCTCGCGATCGCGGCGGGCGGCGCACGCCTGCTGCTGCGCGGGGTGAAGGCGGGACGCCATCCGCGCGGCGGAAGCGTCCATCTGCGGCTGTGGACGGCCGAGCGTCTTGCCGAGTGCGTCGGCGCGACCTCGCTCACCGGCTCCTGGCTGGAGCGCTACGCACGGGCACTCGGCGCCAAGGTCGGCCCCGACGTGGACCTCTACTCGCTGCCGCCGGTCACCGGCATGCTCAAGCTCGGGCGCGGCTGCGCCGTGGAGTCCGAGGTGGACCTCTCCGGATACTGGCTGGACGGCGACCGGCTGGAGATCGGCCCGGTCAAGGTCGGCGCGGGCGCGGTGGTCGGCACGCGCAGCCTGCTGTTCCCGGGGGCGCGGGTGGGCAAGCGGGCCGAGGTGGCGCCCGGCTCCGCCGTCGCGGGACAGATCCCGACCGGACAGCGCTGGGCGGGTGCGCCCGCGGGCAAGCTCGGCAAGGCCAAGCGGAACTGGCCCAAGCAGCGACCGGCGCGCGCGGTCCGCTGGCGGGCCATATACGGCGCGAGCGGCTTCTTCCTCTCGGCCCTGCCCGTGCTCGCCGCCCTGCCCGCCCTGCTGGTCGTGAGCCGCTTCGTGCCCGCCGACGCCGGGCTCGCCGGTGCGCTGCCGGGAGCGCTGCTCGCCGTGGTGCCCGGGGCGCTCGCCTACGGTTTCGCGTACGCGACGCTGGTGCTGGTCGCGGTACGGCTGCTCAGCCTCGGGCTGCGTACCGGGAGCCATCCGACGCACGGCCGGGTCGCCTGGCAGGCGTGGACGGTCACGCAACTGATGGATCTGGCGCGGGAGACGCTCTTCCCGCTCTACGCCGGGCTGATCACTCCGGTCTGGCTGCGGCTGCTCGGGATGAAGATCGGCCGGGGCGCGGAGGTGTCGACGGTGCTCGCGCTGCCGAGCCTGACCACCGTCGGCGAGGGCGCGTTCCTCGCCGACGACACCCTGACCGCTCCCTACGAGCTGGGCGGTGGCTGGGTGCGGATCGGGCACTCCGAGATCGGTCGCCGGGCGTTCCTCGGCAACTCCGGCATGACCGCGCCGGGCCGCACGGTCCCGGACGACGGCCTGGTCGGCGTGTTGTCCGCGACGCCGAAGAAGGCCAAGAAGGGCAGCTCGTACCTGGGTCTGCCGCCGGTCAGGCTGCCGCGGTCAGCGGCGGACGCCGACCGGAGCAGGACGTACGACCCGCCCGCTCACCTGCTGTGGGCACGTGGCCTGGTGGAGCTGTGCCGGCTCGTTCCGGTGTTCTGCTCGGCCGCTCTCGCGGTCCTGACCGTGGCGGCTCTCTGCGCCCTGGCCACGGCGACCGGTCTGGGGGTCTTGGGCACCGCGCTGCTGTCCGGGACGGTCCTCCTCGCCGCCGGGGCGGCCGCGTGCCTGGTCGCGGTGGCCGCCAAATGGGTGCTCGTGGGCCGGCACCGGACGGGCGAACACCCCCTCTGGTCGGGCTTCGTGTGGCGCAACGAGCTGGCCGACACCTTCGTCGAGGTGCTGGCCGTACCGTGGCTGATCGGCTCGGTGCCGGGAACTCCGCTGCTCGCCCTGTGGCTGCGTGGACTCGGAGCACGGATCGGCCGGGGTGTGTGGTGCGAGAGCTACTGGCTGCCCGAGACGGACCTGGTGGCGCTGGGCGACGCGGTCAGCGTGAACCGTGGCTGTGTCTTGCAGACACACCTCTTCCACGACCGGATCTTGAGGACGGATACTGTGGTCCTCCGCGAGGGCGCCACCCTGGGTCCGGGCGGAATCGTCCTGCCCGGCAGTACGGTCGGGGCCCGCTCCACGCTGGGTCCCGCCTCCCTCGTGATGGCCGGGGAATCCGTCCCCGACGACACCCGCTGGCTGGGCAATCCGATCGAGGCGTGGCGGGCCTGAACGGGCCGCACGAGCACAGCACAGGGCAGGGAGCGGAAGCGGCAGTGAGTGGCGAGCGGCGAGCGGCATCGGACCCGTACTTTCCTGACCACGGCGACTCCCGGTACCGCGTGCATCGGTACGAGCTCGCTCTGGAGTACCGTCCCGGCCCCAACCGGCTCGCCGGGACGGCGCGGCTCAGCGCGATCGCCGGACGGGCGGCGCTCTCCGAGTTCCACCTGAACCTGGCCGAGTTCAAGGTCGGCCGGATCCTCGTGGACGGCCGGGCGCCGCACTACGCCCACCGGGGCGGCAAGCTGCGCGTCCGGCCGGTCAAGCCGCTGCCCGCGGGCGCCGCGTTCACGGTGGAGGTGCACTACGCGGGCAACCCCAAGCCGGTCCGCAGCCCTTGGGGCGGGCTCGGCTGGGAGGAGCTGACCGACGGCGCGCTGGTGGCCAGCCAGCCCGTCGGCGCACCCTCCTGGTACCCCTGCAACGACCGGCCGGCCGACAAGGCCTCGTACCAGATCTCGGTCAACACGCCCTCCGCGTACACCGTGGTGGCGGGCGGCCGGCTGCTCACCCGTACGACCAAGGCCAGCACGACCACCTGGGTGTACGAGCAGTCCGCGCCGACCTCCAGCTACCTGGTCGGCCTCTCCATCGGCATGCACCAGACGGTGCTCCTCGGGGACCCGGGGCTCGGTGGTGTCACGCAGAGCGCCCATGTGCCGGCGCATCTCCTGCCGCGCTTCTCCCGCGACTTCGCCAGGCAGCCCGCGATGATGCAGCTGTTCGAGGAGCTCTTCGGGCCCTATCCGTTCGGCGAGTACGCGGTGGTCGTCGCCGACGAGGAGCTGGACGTCCCGGTGGAGGCCCAGGGACTCTCCCTCTTCGGCGCCAACCATGTCGACGGCGCGCGGGGTTCCGAGCGCCTCGTCGCCCATGAGCTCGCGCACCAGTGGTTCGGCAACAGCGTGACCATCGCCGACTGGCGGCACATCTGGCTGAACGAGGGCCTGGCCAAGTACGCCGAGTGGCTCTGGTCGGAGCGCTCGGGCGGCCGTACCGCGCACGAACTGGCGGCCGCCGCGCACCGCCTGCTCTCCACCCAGCCCCAGGACCTGAAGCTCGCCGACCCGGGGCGCAAGCTGATGTTCGACGACCGGCTGTACGAGCGCGGCGGTCTGACCGTGCATGCGGTCCGCTGCACCCTGGGCGACGGTGCCTTCTTCCGGATGCTGCGCGACTGGGCCACCGTGCATCGCCACGGCGTGGTGACCACAGCGGGCTTCACCGCCCATGTGACCCGGTACGCGGACGGGCCGGTGGACGAGCTGCTCACGGCCTGGCTGTACCAGCCGTCCCTCCCGCCCCTGCCCGCACCGCACGGCTCCCCTTCGATACCGCAGCGCCCCGCTTACCCGCCCACGAACGACGGGTCCGCGGGCAGAGCCTCCGCGTAGCGGCCCGGACGGACCGGGTGGGCCGGCGTCGCCGCCCACCCGCTCGCCCTGCCGCCTCACGAGGAGGGGACGACGATCTCGCGCTTGAGGATCTTCCCCGTGGGGCTCTTGGGAAGTTCGGCCAGGAAGGTGACGATCCGCGGATACTTGTACGCCGCCATCCGTTCCTTGACGTACTCGCGGATCTCCTCGGCCGTCACATCGGCGCCCTCGCGGCGGACGATCACCGCCGCGACCTCCTCGCCGTGCACGTCGTGCGGCACGCCGACCACCGCGACCTCGGCCACGGCGGGGTGCTCGTACAGGACTTCCTCGATCTCACGCGGGTACACGTTGTATCCGCCCCGGATGATCAGGTCCTTCTTGCGGTCGACGACGAAGTAGAACCCCTCCTCGTCGACGCGGGCCAGATCGCCGGTGTGGAACCATCCGTCACGTACCGCCTCCGCCGTCGCCTCCGGGCGGTTGACGTAGCCCTTCATCACGTTCTCGCCGCGGATCGCGATCTCGCCGATCTCGCCCGGGCCTGCCGCGGAGCCGTCCTCGGCGACGAGCTTCATCTCGACTCCGCGGATCGGCATCCCGATGGAGCCGGCCTTGCGTGGACGGTCCGGGTGGTTGAAGGCGGCCACCGGTGACGTCTCCGACAGCCCGTATCCCTCCAGCACCGTGGCCCCGAAGCGCTGCTCGAATCCGTGCAGCACCTCGACGGGAATCGCGGCACCGCCCGAGACGGCGAGGCGCAGCCGCGAGGCGTCGAAGCCGTCGGGGAGTTCGGCGTGGAGCAGCGCCGAGTACATCGTCGGCACGCCGAGGAACACGGTGACCCCGTCGCGGAGCATGACCTCCAGCGCCCGCTGGGGATCGAAGCGGGACAGCAGGGTCAACGTCGCCCCCGCGGCGATGGAGGTGTTGAGCGCACAGGTCTGCCCGAAGGCGTGGAACAGCGGCAGAGCGTCCAACAGGACGTCGTCCGGGCCGACCCGCAGCAGCGTCTCGGCGGTGGTGGCCGTGTTCGAGACCAGGTTGCCGTGGGTCAGCTCCGCCCCCTTGGGTGTGCCGGTGGTGCCCGAGGTGTGGAGGATCAGCGCGGGGTCCCCGGGCGCCCGGTCGACGATGCCGGAGAGCGGTTCGGCAGCGGTGAGCAGATCGTGGAAGGCCGCGGGTTCCGTCGCGAGGCAGTCGGCTCCCACCTCTACGGCGGCCTTCGCGACCTCCTCCGCGAACAGTGGGGAGGTCACCGTGATCCGGGCCCCGGAGTCGCGCAGGAGGTACGCCACCTCGCGGGCCTTGAGCAGGGGGTTCATCGGAACGACCACTCCCCCGGCCCGCAGGATCCCGTAGTAGACGACGGGGAACAGCGGCAGGTTCGGCATGGTCAGGGCCACGCGGTCGCCCGGCCGCACGCCGCGGTCGTGCAGCACCGTGGCGAACCTGGCGCTCGCGTCGTCCAGTTCGCCGTAGGTCAGGGCGGCGTCGTCGTGGCGCACGGCGAGCTGACCGCGACGGGCCGCCGCGGAGTTCACCAGAAACGCGGCGAGGTTGGTCATGCCGGCGGTCTCCTTCTGTTCGTCTCGGCCGTCGGCACGGTGCGGGCGACGGTCGTCTCCACTGATATCCGTCTCGGCGGCCACGTGCGCGCCGTCCTGTGCCGTTCGCCGGGGTCGCGTTGCGGAGATGCTAGGGCGGGCCTGCTCTCTATGCTTGACGTCAGGGGACGAGAAACTTAACTTCTGGGGACCGAACCCAGGAGCATGGTCATGAGGCCCCTTGTCCGCACGGCAGCGCTGAACGGCTACGTCGAGCTGAGCCGCTCCCTCGGAATCGATCCGCGTGCGCTGATGAAGCGGGTGGGTCTGGACACCGCGGACCTCGCCGTCCAGGACCGGTGGATCTCCGGCCCGGCCGCCGTCCACCTCCTGGAACTGTCCGCGGCCGCCTCGCACCACGACGACTTCGGCCTGCGCATGGCCGAGCTGCGCCGCTTCTCCAATCTCGGCCCCATCAGCCTGGTCGTCCGCGAAGAGCCCGACGTGCGCAGTGCGCTGGGAATGCTGCTGCGCCACGAGCACATGTACAACGAGCTCCTGCACACGCGACTGTCCGAGCGGAACGGCCTGGCCACCATCAAGGTGGACCTCCGGCTCGGTGAGACGGCGCCGGCCCGTCAGGCCACGGAACTGGTCGTGGGTGCCTTCACCCGCATCCTGCGGGGATTCCTCGACACGCGGTGGCAGCCGCTCTCGGTGTGGTTCGCCCACGGCGCTCCCGCGGACTCCGCCAAGCACCGCCGTATGTTCGGCACCGGGCTGGAGTTCGACCGCGAGTTCACCGGCATCGTCTTCTACGCCGACGACCTCGACGCCCCCAACGCCATGGCGGACCCGCAACTGCGGAACTACGCCCGGCAGTACTTCGACACCATCGGCGCCACGCCCAGGGACACCTCGGTGGCGGACCGGGTGCGCGAGCTCATCGAGGCGCTGCTGCCCACCGGCCGATGCTCCATCGAGCAGGTCGCCCGCAGCCTCGGCGTCGACCGACGCACCGTCCACCGGCATCTGACCCACTCGGGAGAGACGTTCTCGTCGCTGCTCAACGCCACCCGGGCGCGGCTCGCGGAGCAGTTCGTGGCCAGTCCCCGCCGTTCACTGACGGAGATCTCGGACCTCCTGGGCTTCTCGTCCCTGAGCGCGTTCTCCCGCTGGTTCCACCAGCAGTTCGGGTGCAGCCCGAGGGAGTGGCGCAAGGAGAAGGCCCGGCAGCAGGACCCGGGGCGCGGCTGACACCCGCGGCGCCGAGCACGGACGACGCACCGGTCACGGCTGTCCCCAAATGACAAGTCGCCCGTCACCGTAGGTCAAGCAGTCGTGTTCACGCGGCCCTACCTTGGCTGCACCGCCGACAGTGGTCGGCTGCCGGAGGCGGCCCGTTACCCCACAGCCCGTTCCGCTCCGGGAAAGCCGATCGCGCCCCGGGCCGTGCGCCCGACGTTCTCTCCCATCACCCGCACAGTGCCTGCCGTCCGCTGGCTCCGACTCGGCAGCCGCGGACGGCCGCGACGGGTGATCATCCGTACGCGAAGGAGAAGCATCATGCATTTCCACGACGACTCGCTCTTCCCCGAGAACCAGGAGAAGCTCGTCATCCAGGCGGCCCCCTACGGGCCCGAATGGCTGCCCGGCGACGCCGACGACCTGCCCCTGACCATGGACGAGCACGTCCAGGCGGCCGTCGACTGCCACAACGCCGGGGCCACGGTGCTCCACATCCACGTACGCGAGCTCGACGGCAAGGGCTCCAAGCGGATGTCCATGTTCAACGAGCTGATGGGCCGGCTGCGCGAGGCGGTCCCGGACATGGTCCTGCAGATCGGGGGCTCGATCTCCTTCGCCCCCGAGGGCGAGGGCGGCGACGCCAAGTGGCTCTCCTACGACACCCGGCACCTCCTGGCCGATGTCACTCCGGCGCCGGACCAGGTGACCATCGCGATCAACACCAGCCAGATGAACATCGTCGACATCATGACCGCCGACGATCTGGAGGGCACCTCGATCGCGAAGCCGGAGTACTACCGGGCCTACCGGGACATGGTCGTCGAGGCCGGTCCCGAGTTCTACCTGGAACACCTCGAGCGACTGCACGCGAGCGGGATACAGCCGCACTTCCAACTCGCCACCATGGCCCAGCTGGAGACCGTCGAGCGGCTCATCCGCTCCGGCGTCCACACCGGCCCGCTGGTCCTCAACTATGTCGCGATCGGCGGCGGTTTCGCCGGGCGGCACCCCTCCGACCTGATCGAGTTCATCCGCCGCGTGCCGGACGGGGCGGTCCTCACCATCGAGAGCTCCATGCGCGCCGTGGCGCCGATGAACGCGATCGCCATCGCCCTCGGCGTGCACGTCCGGGTGGGCAACGAGGACAACCTCTGGCGGCGCAAGGGGGAGCGGATGTCCTCCGTCGAGCAGGTCGAGCAGATGGTCCGGATCGCCAACGTCCTGGGACGGGACATCGCGACCGGAGCCGAGGCCAAGAGGCTCTACAAGATCGGCGAGTACTACGCCGATGCCGACGAGACCCTCGACCGTCTCGGCATGGTCCCGAACCGCCGGCCGGGGCAGCGCGGCTTCATGCTCCGTGACCTCGACGAGCGCTGACCCGTCCTTCCGCCCCATTCGCAAGCCCGCACGTTCGAGTGATCGGAGCAACCCGTGGCCCACGCCGTCCGCTTCCACGAAACCGGTGGACCCGATGTCCTGACCTGGGAGCAGGTCGCCGTCGGCGACCCCGGTCCGGGTGAGGTGCGCATCCGGCACCTCGCCGTCGGTCTCAACTTCGCCGACACGTACTTCCGTACGGGTCTCTACCCGGTCCGGCTGCCCGACGGCATCGGCGTCGAGGGCTCAGGGGTGGTCGAGGCCGTCGGCGAGGGCGTCACCCATGTCGCCGAAGGCGATCGTGTCACCTACACCGGCAGCCCGCTGGGGGCGTACAGCACGGAGCGGGTCATGCCCGCCTCTCATCTGATCAAGCTGCCGGACGAGATCGGCTTCGAGACCGCCGCGGCCATGACCATGCGCGGCCTGACCTCGGCGTATCTGCTCCGCCGGATCCACCCGCTGCGGGCCGGTGACACCGTGCTGCTCCACGCGGCTGCCGGCGGCGTGGGTCTGATCGTCAGTCAGTGGGCGAAGCTCCTCGGAGTCACCGTGATCGGAACGGTGTCCAGCGAGGAGAAGGCGGAGATCGCCCGCGCGCACGGCTGTGCGCACGTCATCCGGTACCGGCGCGAGAACGTGGCCGACCGGGTGCGCGAGCTGACCGACGGCGCCGGAGTGCCGGTCGTCCTCGACAGCGTCGGCAAGGACACCTTCGCCGGCTCGCTGGCGTCCCTGTCGCGTCGTGGACTGCTGGTCTGCTTCGGTACGGCCTCCGGCCCGGTACCACCGATCGATGCCATGCAACTCGCCCTGAAGGGTTCGCTGTTCGTCACCCGTCCGGCGCTGGCCGACTACATCGCCGAACCGGCGGAGCGGGACGCCCTGGCGGGTGAACTGTTCGGTCACGTCGCCTCCGGACGCATCGCGATCGAGATCAATCAGCGCTACTCCCTCGAGGACTCCGCACAGGCGCATCGCGACCTGGAAGCCGGACGGACCACGGGGTCCTCCGTCTTCGCCCTCTGAGGCCGCCCCCACCCCACCCCACCCCAGGAGTGAGCATCATGCCCGAGACCATCCGACCGAAGGAACACACCCCGGCCCTGGTGCGCCCGGACGTGCTCCGCACTTCTCTCACCGTCGAGCCGCTGACCTGCAGCATCGGCGCCGAGCTCGCCGGAGTGAGCCTCGCCGACGCGGCTCGCGACGACGACCTCTTCGCCGAGATCAAGAGCCTGCTGCTGCGGTACAAGGTGCTGTTCCTGCGCGACCAGGACATCACGCGCGCCGACCACGTCGCCTTCGCGGAACGCTTCGGGCCGCTGGAGGAGCACCCGGTGGCCGGCAGCGACCCGGACCACCCGGGCCTGGTCCGTATCTACAAGGACCTGGACAGCGCGCCCGAGCACTACGAGAACGCTCTCCACACCGACGGCACCTGGCGCGAGAACCCGTCCATGGGAGCCGTACTGCGTTGCGTCGAGTCGCCCCCCGTGGGCGGCGACACGATCTGGGTCGACATGGTCGAGGCCCACCGCCGCCTCCCGGAGCACGTCAGGGCGCAGATCCGGGACCTGCGCGCCCGGCACAGCATCGAGGCGACCTTCGGCGCGGTTCTGCCCGCGGAGCGGCGTCACGCACTGGCCGCGCGGTTCCCGGACGCGGAGCACCCGGTCGTGCGCACCCACCCCGAGACCGGCGAGAGCATCCTCTTCGTCAACGCCTTCACGACCCACTTCGTCAACTACCACACGCCCGAGAACGTCCGCTTCGGCCAGGACTTCGCGCCCGGCACCGGCAACCTGCTGAACTACCTGATCAGCCAGGCCGCGGTGCCCGAGTACCAGGTCCGCTGGCGCTGGCGGAGGAACAGTGTGGCCATCTGGGACAACCGCTCCACCCAGCACTACGCCGTCCAGGACTACTGGCCCGCCGTCCGCAGGATGGAGCGCGCCGGGATCGTCGGCGACAGGCCCTTCTGACTCTTCCGCCCGGCCGCGCCTGCCGGCCTTCCGACCCTGCCCTTCCCGTCAACAGCAGTCGAGGTGATGACAATGGGGTTTCTCACCACTGCGGCACCCGCCCCGGAGAGATCCGGTACCGGATCCCGCTCCCCGGTATGGCCCGTGTCCCGGAGCTACGCCTGGGTGGTCTTCTCACTGAGTTTCGGTCTCCTGCTCTCGGACTACATGTCCCGGCAGGTACTCAACGCCGTCTTCCCGATGCTGAAGGCCGACTGGTTGCTCTCGGACGCCCGACTGGGCTCCCTCAGCGGCATCGTGGCGCTGATGGTCGGTCTGCTCACCTTCCCCCTGTCGCTGCTGGCCGACCGGTGGGGCAGGGTGAGGACCCTCGTCGTCGCGGCGACGATGTGGAGCCTGGCGACCCTGGGCTGTGCGGTGGCGGCGAGCTACGGCCAGATGCTCGTCGGAAGGCTCTTCGTCGGCATCGGTGAAGCCGCCTACGGCAGCGTGGGCATCGCCGTGGTGCTCAGCGTCTTCCCGCGTACCTTGCGGGCGACGCTCTCCGGGGCCTTCATCGCCGGCGGGGCGTTCGGCTCGGTCCTCGGCATCTCCATAGGCGGCGCCGTGGCCGAGGCGTACGGCTGGCGCTGGGCGTTCGGTGTGATGGGCGTCTTCGGCCTGGTGCTCGCCGGCGTCTACGCCGTCGTGGTCACGGAGAGGAGGCTGGCCCCCGGGGCGCGGCCGACGGAGGACGAAGCGGCCGGTACCGGCACGACCGCCCGGCTCCGGGTGCTGCTGCCGCGGCTGTTCTCCTCCGTCTCCGTGGTCAGCGCCTACATCGGCAGCGGTCTGCAGCTCTTCATCGCGGGCGCACTGATCGCCTGGCTGCCCAGTTACCTCAACCGCTACTACGAGATGCCGACCGCGAAGGCCGGCGCGACCGCGGCGCTCTTCGCGCTGGTGATCGGGGTCGGCATGATCGCCGGCGGCTTCGCCTCTGACCGGCTCAGCCGGCGCGACCCGATCCGCAAGTGGTCCGTCGCCATCTGCTGCAGCGTGGGCTCCCTCGTGCTGCTGACGGCCGCGTTCCGTCTGCCCGCCGGCCCGGCGCAGCTGGTGGTGCTGGCCCTGGGATGCCTGCTCTGCGCCGGTACGGCCGGGCCCGGAGCGGCCATGGTGGCGAATCTGACCCCCGCGGCCATCGCCGCGACGGCGTTCGCCACGCTCACTCTCGCCCAGAGCCTCCTCGGGCTGGCCCCGGGCCCCGCGGTCACGGGAATGCTCGCGGACCGGATCGGTCTGCTCGGCGCGCTCCGGTTGGTCCCGCTCATGGCGATCGCGGCCACCGCGGCCTTCCTGATCGGGCGCCGACGGTACGAACGCGATCTCCGACGCCTCACCCCGCCCACCTCGACGCCGGAGCCCGGAGAACAGGAGCCGTCCTCATGACACGAACCACCGTGCCGGCCATCGTCATCGTCCCCGGCTTGCGGGAACACGTCGAGAACCACTGGCAGACCGTTCTGGGCGAGCGGCTCGACGACGCGGGCCGCACCGTCCACATCGTTCCCCCGCTGCTCCACGACCGGCTCAGCCGCGTCTCCCACGTCGCCAACCTGGTCGAGGTGATGGCGGGGATCACCGGGCCCGTGATCATCGTCGCCCACAGCGCCGGCGTCATGACCACGGTCCACTGGGCCCAGTGGCATGCCGCGGACGTCCGGGGCGCCCTGCTGGCGGCGCCCCCGGACTTCCGAACGCCCCTGCCGGACGGCTACCCCACCCCCGCCGAGCTGGAGACGCACGGCTGGACACCGGTGCCCCGGCGACGGCTGCCGTTCCCCAGCATCGTCGCGGCCGGTTCGAACGACCCCCTGGGATCACGGGGAAACGCCGCCGAACTCGCGCGCGACTGGGGCAGCCGCCTGGTCGAACTCGGCCCGGTCGGGCACCTCAACCCCACCTCCGGGCACGGACCGTGGCCCCGGGCCGAGGAACTCGTCGAGGCGCTCGAACACGGCCGGCACGGTACGGCTCCGCGGCCCGTGCCGTAGTCCGCCGCACACTCGCCCACGCGTGCCTCCCACGGCGGACGGGGCGCCGGCCGGCGTCCGGGGCGCGGATCGGGCGGCGGTGGCCGTACCGGCCACCGCC
>NZ_JBHTTQ010000059.1:0-43733 GCF_042794475.1 Streptomyces sp. NPDC056527 | reverse complement strand
CCGACACCCCGGCCGGTTCCCCCGCCCCCCACGCCCTCCCCGCCCCGCCGGCGCCCGCTCGCCGGCCCGCGCCGACCCACGCGGGCCGCACCGGTCACACCGAGGCGCTGGACAGGTCCTGGTAGGCGTCCGCGTACGCCTCCGTGGGGGCGATCGGCGTGATGACGTCGACGAGCACGCCGTCGGGGGCGGCCACGATGAAGTGGCGCTGGCCGAACGCCTCGCTGCGCAGCGGGAGTTCGACCTTCAAGCCGGCTCCGGTCACGAGGCGCGCGTACTCGGCGTCGACGTCGGCGACCTCGAAGTTGAGGAGCAGGCCCTGGGCCGGCCGACGGAAGGCCTCCGGCACGGTCTCGTGCCCGGCGGCGACGAGGGCGAGCTCGTAGTGCGGCGGCTCGGGCCGCCGAAGGCTGACGTACCAGTCGCTCGTGTACGTCGTCTCGAAACCGAACAGCGTGGTGTAGAACGCCACGGACTCACCGAGCCGCTCGGTGCAGAGCACGGGATAGAAGCTGGTCAGGGCAGAGGGCGTCATCACGGCACCGTTCTGGGGCGGGTTTGCGGTCGTCCTGTCCCAACGAGACATCCCCCCGTGCGTCACGTGCGCCGGGGCGAGGCACGCCCCGGTGCGTCACGTCCGCCCGGGTGAGGTGTCCGCCCCGCGTCCCGTCCGCCGGATCGAAGGCAGGGTCGACATGACATCCGCGGTGCG
Organism: Streptomyces sp. NPDC056527; assembly: GCF_042794475.1. Classification (NCBI taxonomy): domain Bacteria; kingdom Bacillati; phylum Actinomycetota; class Actinomycetes; order Kitasatosporales; family Streptomycetaceae; genus Streptomyces; species Streptomyces sp. NPDC056527. Next base: position 43,021 of record NZ_JBHTTQ010000059.1, on the reverse strand, counting down.
CCCCGTGGGCGAAGTCCGTGTATGGGCGGTGCGGCAGGCGCCCCCGTGGCGGGAAGCGTTCTCGCTCTCCCTGCTCGACGCGCAGGAGCGGGCCAAGGCGGACTCCTTCACGCACCGGCGTGACCGGTCGATGTACCTCGCGGCGCATGTGGGGCTGCGGCTGGTGCTGGCCGACCGGCTGGGCGTCCACCCCCGGGGGCTCCGGTTCGGCCGGGACCGGTGCGCGCACTGCGGAGGGCCGGCCGGCCGGCCGGTCCTCCTCGACGGCCCGGGCGGCCTGCACTTCTCCCTCTCCCACTGCGCCGGCGTCACGCTCCTCGGCGTCGCCGACGTGCTCGTCGGGGTCGACGCGGAGCCGTTGCCCGGCCGTCGGACGGTCGAACTGTGCCTGGCCCGGCTGCATCCGCGCGAGCGGGAGGAGCTGCTCCGGGTCCCCTGGGCCGAACGCCCCCTGCGGTTCTGCCGGTTGTGGACGCGCAAGGAGGCGTACCTGAAGGCGTTGGGGACCGGTCTCGGCCGAGGACTGGACCGGGACTACCTGGGAGTGGGGAGGCAGGGGCGTCCCGAGGACTGGAGCGTCGTCAACCTGTCCTGCGGTCCGCAGGACCGCACGCACGCGGCCGCGCTGGCCGTTCCGCGGTGGGTGCGCGTGCCCACCGGACCGGAGGAGCTGAACTGGTCCGCCTACGGCCATGTCCTGGGCGGCGTCGGGTCGTTGGAGGAGAAGGGCCGCTGTTGACATGCCGACGGTATGTCATTAGGTTCAGTTCGCATACCGTTGGTACGTGAGCGGAGATGGCACCCCATGCTGACCAGCTTCTGTCCGGTGATCTGCACCTCGCGGCTGGGGGAGTCCCGCAGCTTCTACAACAGACTGTTCGGCTTCACCGCCACGTACACGAACCAGTGGTACGCCGGCCTCAGCCGGCCCGGGGGGCGCCGGCACGAGCTGGCCCTGCTCGACCACGCCCATCCGGCACTGCCGGAGGCGCTCCGGCGGCCGGTACGCGCGGTGCGGCTCACCCTCGCGGTGGACGACACGGCCGAGGAGTGGGAGCGGATCGCCGCCCTCGGGGCGGCGGGGCGCCCGGATCGGAGACACCTCGTCATCACCGACCCCAACGGGGTCCGCATCGACGTCGTCACGCCGACCTGACCACCGGCAGACCTCACGGACCGCACGCCGAAGGGGGAAGTCGCGCCGTGCCCAGGAGAGTCGATCCCGATGTGGCGGCCGCGGTCATGCGCGCCGCCGGACTCGAACCGCTGGAGCCCTATCCCGGATCGGGCGTCGCCTGGAACTGCCGCTGCCTGAAGGGCGTGCACAGGGTCGCGCCCACCTTCGGCTCGGTGCGCTCCGGCATCACCTCCGGATGCCGCCTGTGCGGCCGGGCCGCCGCGGGCGAGCGGCGACTCGCCGCCGGCCGGGAGCGGGCCGAGGCGGACATGCGCGGCGCGGGCTTCGAACCGCTGGAGCCCTACCCGGGGGCCGGGGTGAGGTGGCGCTGCCGTCACCTGGTCTGCGGGCGAGTCGTCCATCCGCGGCTGTTCAGGATACGAGCCGGCGGTGGCTGCCTGGCCTGTGCCGGCCGGGCCCCGGTGGAGGCGGCGGTGGCCGAGGCGGAGGTGCGGGAGATCGGACTGCAGCCGCTTGAACCCTTCCCGGGCCGGGTGCGTGACCCGTGGCGGTGTCGGTGCCTGCGGTGCGGCCGGGTCGGCGCGCCGACCCTCAACAACATACGCAGAGGACAAGGCGGTTGCCTCACCTGCGCCTGGCGCGCCCGGTAGGCGACGCGCCGGGCCGGGTCCGGAGCCCCTACGGCCCGGCTCCCCGGCCCTCGTCATGCCCGCCGGACACCCCGCGTCCGGTCATCTCGCCCGCAGCGCCTCCAGCATCCGCGCCAGGGCCTGGCGAGTGTCCTGGAGATCGGAGGCGTCCTCCGAGGTCGCGAGCCACAACGCCGCCTCGTTCATCGCCCCCGACAGCAGATGCGTGAGCGGGAGGACCGGCTGAGCCGGGATGGTGCCCTCGTGGATCAGGACGGTCAGAGCCTGGGCCAGATGGCGGCCGGAGGTGGCCTCGTTCATCGCCCGCCAGTCCCGCCAGCCGAGCACCGCCGGCCCGTCGACGAGCATGATGCGCTGGATCGCGGGGTCGGTGGAGGCGCTGAGGAACGCCTGGCAGCCGTGGGTGAACTGGTCCCAGGCGTCCTCCTGGGCGTCCGCCGTCGCCGCGATGTGCGCGGCGACCTCCTGCTGCACCTGCTCCAGGACGGCCCGGAACAGTTCGGCCTTGCTGTCGAAGTGGTGGTACAGCGCGCCCTTGGTCACTCCGGCGGCCCCGACGATCTCCGACAGACCCACGGACGCGTAACCCAGCTTCGAGAAGAGCCGACGGCTCTCCCGTAACAAGGTGTGCCGCGTCTGCTCCCGCTGCTGTGCGCGAACCCCGTTCGTCATCGTTGCGCCCCCCGTCTTCGGCCTGCTGAAGCCATGCGCACACGGTACTTCGCCGTCGACGGGACGAGCGACCCGTGCCGAGGCCCGGCCCTGGTGTCGCCCGGCCGCGTCTCAGTCCGTCGTCGCCGGAGGCGTACGGCCGAAGTGGCGTGCGGTCGGCACCAGGGCCGCCGCGGCCGGGACGAGGAAGCAGGCCGCGGCGCAGACGGCCAGGACGGTCGTGACCCCGAAGAAGGCCATGGCCGGGACGATCAGGGCGAGGCCGATCGGCGCGAGGCCGTAGGACACCAGGAAGTCCAGCGAGGAGACCCGGGCCAGCTTGTCGGGGGCGACCTCGCGCTGGGTGGCCGTGAACCACGGGACGTTGAACAGCTCGATCCCGACCCCGGCGGCGGCGTACGCGGCGACGACCACGAGCGGGTGGACGGGCAGCATCAGGCTCAGCGGTGCGAAGCCGTACACGCCGAGCCCCGCGAAGGCCGCCCAGCCCTGGGAACGCGGCCGCCAACGGGCGATGACCAGGGCGCCGGCGAGCGCACCCACGGTGTACGCGGTCATGGCGGCGGCCAGGACCCACTCGCTGTCGTAGCGGTCCCGGCTGATCAGGGGCAGCGCGACGCTCGTGGCGGAGTATCCGAGGGCGATGACGGCGACGAGGGCACCGAGTCCGGCGAGGAACCAGGGGTGACGGCGCGCCTCGCGTATGCCTTCGAGGAACTCCGTGCGGAAGCCGGGGCGGGGCGCGGGACCCTGGGCCGAATTCGCCGTCGTGGCGCGCGCGTCGCCGCCCTTGCCCGGGATCAGGGCGGCGACGAGCCACAGCAGGCCGATGCCGAGCAGCAGCGTCCAGACGTCGAGGAAGGCCGCGAGCAGCGCGGTCAGCGCGGGCCCGGCGAGTGTGGAACTCCGTACGGCCATGGTCATCGCGGCGTTCGCCCGCTGACGCAGCTCGGGGGCGACGGTCTCGGCGGTGAGCGCCTGGAAGGCAGGGCGGCAGGCGCCCTGTCCGGCCCCGGCGAGAACGGCGGCGGCCGTCATCAGTACGAGCGAACGGCCGAGACCGGCGGCGAGGAGCGGCGCGGCGATCGCGGCCGCGAGGGCGGACCAGAGGACCACCGCGCGGCGGGAGTGCCGGTCGGCCAGGACGCCGCCGACGGCGACCGCGACGAGGAAGCCGACCGTACGGGCGGCGAGGACCAGCCCGAGACCCGCGGCGTCGAGGTCGCGGTGGAGTACGGCGAGTCCGAGGACGAAGGGCAGCGCCCAGGTCGCGAGGCCGGAGGCGGTGGTGCCCGTCCAGAGGCGCAGGAAGCCGGGGTCGCGGAGGACCGAACGCGGGGGCGGGGCAGCGGACTTGGGTGCCGCCGACGTGGGTGTGGTGGTCACGGTGGGGTGGCTCCTTGGGGGTGGGGTGCGGTGTACCGAACCGCACCCTGAGGTGGTTAATGAAAATGATTGTCGTTACAATACCCTTTCGAGCGCGGCACTCCTGCCCGGTGCAGCGCCCTGCCCCCTCAGACCGGAGAACCCATGCGCCACCCCGCCCGTCTCGGCATCGCCCTGACCCTCGCCCTCGCCACCGCGGGCTGCTCCACGGCAGCCGGCGGCGGTCCCGACGCGGACACCAAGCCCGCCGCCCAGGCGGCCACCGTCACCAGCTGCGGCCGTCAGGTGTCCCTCACCGCGCCCCCGCAACGCGCCGTCGCCCTGGACCAGACCTCCACCGAGACCCTCCTCGAACTCGGGCTCCAGGGCCGGATGGCGGGAACCGCCAACCTCAAGACGAAGATCCCCGCGCGGTACCAGGCCGCGTACGCCTCGATCCCGGTCATCGCCCCGAAGATCGCCACCGGCGAGCAACTGCGCGCGGCCACACCCGACTTCGTCGTCGCCGGATCCGAGGACCTCTACACCAAGGACCGCGCCGGCACTCGCGAGGAGCTGGACGCCCTCAAGGTCCCCACCTTCGTCAGCGCCGTGGACTGCCCGCAGCGGAACCCGGCCGGAAAGACCCCCTTCGAGCTGCTCTTCTCCGACTACGAGAACCTCGGCAAGGTCTTCGGCGCCGAGGAGCGGGCCGCCCAGCTCGCGGCCGACCAGCGCGCCGCCGTCGCCAAGGCGGGGGAGAACGCCTCCACGGTTCCCCAGGGAGCCGACCGGCCGACCGTGGTCTACCTCTACTCCGTCTTCAACGGGATGCCGTACGTGGCGGGGAAGACCGGCCTGCCCAGCGAGATGAGCCGGATCATCGGCGCGAAGAACGCCTTCGACGACGTCGACGAGGACTGGCCGGAGGTCTCCTGGGAGGAAGTCGCCGAGCGTGAGCCGGACTTCATCGTGATCGGGGACCTTTCCGAGCGCGGCCGCCCCGGCGACAGCGCCGCCGAGAAGCGCGCCACGATGACCCGGCACCCGGTGATCTCCCGGCTGGCCGCGGTGCGCGACGACAGGATCCTCACCGTGCCGGGCATCGAGCTCGACCCGTCCGTGCGCTCCGTACACACCCTCGGGCTGCTCGCCCAGGGCATGAAGGACCTCGGGCATGTCCGCTGAACCGGACACCCGGAGGGCGCCCGTGGACCTGCTGCTCCCGGCGGCCCGCGGACGGGCGGTGCGGTCCGTGCCCGAGCCGGCCGGGCAGCCCGTTCGGTCCGAGCCGGCCGGGCAACGCGGGCAGTCCGATCGGTCCCTTGGGTCCCTTCGGTCCGGAGGGGGCCGCGCGGTCCTCATGCTCCTCGCCACGGGTGCCCTCGCGGGATCGGTGGCGGCGGCCGTGCGCATCGGTGTCGCCGACGTGGGATGGACGGACCTCGGTCGTGTCCTCGGTGCCCGTCTCGGCCTGGACGTACAGCCGTTGCCCCCACTGGTGGACTCGCTGATCTGGGACCTGCGGCTGCCCCGTGTGCTGATGGCCGCCCTCGTCGGAGCCTCGCTCGCCGTCTGCGGAACGGTGCTCCAGGCGGTCACCCGCAACGCGCTCGCCGACCCCTATCTGCTCGGCGTCTCCTCCGGCGCGTCGACGGGAGCCGTCGCCGTCGTCGTCCTCGGGGTCGGCGCGAGCACCCTCGGGGTCACCGGCGGCGCGCTCGCAGGCGCGCTGCTCTCCTTCGGGCTGCTCCTCGTCCTGCTGCGGCGTACCGGCCTGGATTCCGTACGCATCGTCCTGACCGGTGTCGTGGTCGGTCAGCTCTTCACCGCGCTGACCTCGCTGGTCCTGATGGCCTCGGCGGACGCGGACACCACGCGGGCCGTCACCCACTGGCTGCTCGGCTCGATGGCGCCCGCCCGCTGGGACACGGTCGTGGTCTGCGCGGTCGTCACCCCGCTGGGGCTCCTGGCCGCCTGGCTCTGCTCGAACGCCCTCGACGGGCTGGCGTTCGGCACCGACACCGCGGCCTCCCTCGGGATCGGCGTACGGCGCACGAGGATGGTCCTGCTCGTGGTCACGGCCGCGCTGACCGCGGTGGCGGTCGCCACCGTCGGTGCCATCGGATTCGTGGGCCTGATCGTCCCCCACGGGGTGCGGTTCCTCGTCGGACCGCCGCACCGGGTGCTGCTGCCGTACGCGGCGCTCGCGGGCGCGGTGTTCCTGGTGTGGACGGACGCCCTGGCACGGATCGCCTTCGCGCCCCGCGAGGTTCCCGTCGGCGTGATCACCGCCCTGCTCGGCGTACCCCTCTTCCTCCTCGTGCTGCGCAAGCGGGGTGAACTGTGAGGATCACCGCCGAGAAGCTGAGCTGGTCGGTGGCGGGCACCCCTGTCGTACGCGAGATCGACGTGGACATCGCCCCCGGAGAGACGGTCGGACTGCTCGGGCCCAACGGCTCGGGCAAGTCCTCGCTGCTGCGCTGTCTGGCCGGCCTCCGGGCCCCCGACGCGGGCACGGTCCGCTACGACGGCGAGTCCGTACGGGACTGGGGCGCGCGCCGCATCGCCCGTCATGTCGCCTTCGTCGAACAGGACTCGGGCGCCGACAGCGATCTCCGGGTCGCCGACGTCGTGGGCCTGGGACGGACCCCCTTCCGGGACCGCTGGCGCGGACCCGACGCCACCGACCGGGCGGTGGTCGCCGCCGCCCTGGACCGCGTGGGGCTCACCGCGCTCGCCGGCCGCTCGTGGAAGGCGCTGTCGGGCGGCGAGCGGCAGCGCGCCCACATCGCCCGCGCACTGGCCCAGCAGCCGTACGCACTCCTCCTCGACGAGCCCACCAACCACCTCGACGTCAAGCACCAGTTGGAACTGATGGAGCTGCTGACCGGCACCGAGCGGACGGTCCTGGTCGCGCTGCACGACCTGTCGCTCGCCGCCCGGTACTGCGACCGGCTCCTCCTCCTGCACCACGGCCGGCTGATCGCCTCCGGCGCCCCCGCCGCCGTCCTGACCGCCGAGCGGCTCGCCGAGGTCTTCGAGGTCGACGCCGAACTCACCACCGACGCGCTGGGACACCCCGCGGTCACCTACCGCCGCCCCCTCGGCAGCCCGCTCCCCGCGCCCCTACCCGCCCTCTGAGAAGGAACCCATGATCTCGACCACCCCCGTCCTCTCCGTCGACGCGCTCATCGAGGCGGTCCTGGCCGGAGAGCACGGTCCGCTCCCCTCCGGGCACGTCGCCACCAGCGTGTTCTGGATCCACCACGGCACCCGCCTGGCCGGCGGCGACACCACCTACCTCAACCAGTACGTCCTGGTCCGCCTCGGCGGCTCCTTCGGCGGCTGCGCCTTCGAGGCCGGCGAGATCGACCCGTCGATCTGCCGCGACTCCTCCGGCACCCCGCTCGACGTCCTGCTGCGCGAGGCCCCCCGCCCGCTGCGGATCGCCGCCCTCGACGCGTACCTCTCCGAGACCCGCCCGCACCGCGTGGCCGCCGAGGAGGGCGACGCCGAGCCCGTCACCCTCCCCGCCGGTACCCCGGAGGTCCGCGCGAAGGCCCGCGACGCGGCCATCGCCGGCCTGCTCGACATCGAGGAAGGGGCGAAGGTCGGCCTCATCGGCGTCGTCAACCCGCTGGTCGCGGCGATCCGCGAGCGCGGCGGCGAACCGCTGCCCTGCGACTTCAACCTCAGGACCACCCAGTGGGGCGACCCCGTCACGGACGACATGAACGAGGTGCTCGACCGTGCCGAGGCCGTCGTCGCCACCGGGATGACCCTGAGCAACGGCTCGTTCGACACCATCCTGGAGCGCTGCCGGTCCCGGGGCGTCCCCCTGATCGTGTACGCGCAGACCGGCAGCGCCGTCGCGCGTGCCTTCCTCGGCTCGGGCGTGGCCGCCCTGTCCGCGGAGCCGTTCCCCTTCTCCCAGTTCAGTGCCGAGGAGACGGCTCTGTACCGCTACCGGACGGTGGGGGGCGCGTGATTCCCGCCGCGCGCCCGGCCGGACCCGTCTCCACCGGCACGGGGCACGCGCCCTGCCACCACGGCGAGATCCTCCAGGGCGTCTTCCTCGACGCCGGCGGACGCCGGTGCGCGGGCCTGGTCACCCTGCCGATGGCCGGCCCGGGCAGCAGTGCCGAGTTCGTCCGGCGTCCCGGGACCGCGCCCGAAGCGATCACCGTCGTGCCCGCCGACCGTACGAAGGCCGCCCAGGCGGCGGCCCTCGCGGTCGCGGAGTGCGCCGAGCGGGCCGGACTCCCTCCCTGCGGCGGAGAGTTGTGGCTCGCGGGCGAGATCCCGGTGGGCCTGGGCATGGGCAGCTCCACGAGCGATGTGATCGCCACCGTGCGCGCGGTCGCCGACTCGTACGGGCTGCGGCTCGCCCCCGAGACCGTGGCCCGGCTCGCCGTGCGCGCCGAACTGGCCTGTGATCCGCTGATGCTGGACGGCCGCCCGGTGCTCTTCGCCCAGCGGGAGGGCCGGGTCCTGGAGGTCCTCGGGCCGGCGCTGCCGCCCCTGATGGTCGTGGGCTGCACCCTCGGCGGAGGCGCGCCCGTCGACACCCTCGCCCTGCCCGTGCGGGAGGCCGACGACGCCGACCTCCACGACTTCGAGCGGCTGCGCACGCTGCTTCGCCGCGCGGTGGCGACCGGCGACGCCCGGCTCCTCGGCGAAGTGGCCACGGCCAGCGCCCGGCGCGGCCAACGGGTTCTGGCCCACCCGGAGTTCGACGCGCTGACCGTCATCGCCCGTCGGGTCGGTGCGGTGGGCGTGCAGATCGCGCACAGCGGCGCGGTGGCGGGCGTGCTGTTCGACGCCGCCGCGCCGGGCCTGCGGCACCGCGTGCGCAGCTGCCTGCGCGCCCTGGACGCCCACGGCATCCCCGCCACGCGGGCCTTCACGACCTTCACCACCATCAAGGAGATCCTGAATGGACCAGCACTTCGCGGAGGCGATCGGCCGACCGGACCTGATACGTCTCGACGAACGGCTCGTCTGCCTGCGCTTTGAGACGATGAAGGTGGTCTCCGCGCTCGCGGCGGTGCGCCATCTGCTCGACACCGGAGTCGTACGGCGCGGGGACACACTGCTCGACAGCTCCAGCGGCATCTACGCCTACGCCCTCGCCCTGGCCTGCCACCGGCACGACATGCGCTGCCACATCGTCGGCTCGACCACGGTCGACCACACGCTGCGCACCCAACTGTCCGTTCTCGGAGCGACGTTGGAGCAGATGGAGCCGTGCAGCGACCTCAAGCTCGATCAGAAGCGGCGAGTGGAGCGGATTCACGAGATCCTCGCCGAACACCCCGAGTACCACTGGATGCGGCAGTACCACGACGACATCCACTACCTGGGCTACCGCGCGATCGCCGACCGGATCCGGGAGGCGACCGGCGCGGACCGCCTCACCGTCGTCGGCGGGGTCGGCTCGGGGGCCTCGACGGGCGCCCTCGCCCGCTATCTGCGAGCGGCGCCCGACGGCGGCCGGGCCGACGTCGAGCTCGTGGGCGTCCAGCCGTACGGCAGCGTCACCTTCGGCGCCGAGCACGTCTCCGACCCCGAGATCATCATCGCCGGGATCGGCAGCTCCATCCCCTTCGGGAACGTCTCGCACGAGCTGTACGACACCCTGCACTGGATCTCCTTCGACGCGGCCCTGGCCGGCAGCATCGACCTGCTCCGCCGACACGCGCTCTTCGCGGGCCTCTCGACGGGCGCCGGCTACCTGGCCGCCCGCCATGAACGCGACCGCGCCCCCGAGCGGACGGTGCTCTTCGTCGCCCCCGACACCGGCCACCGCTACGTCGACACGGTCTACGCCCGCCACCACGAGGCCACCCCGCTCACGGACCTCGACCCGCGAGACGTCTCCGACCAGAGCGAACTTGCCCTGCCCTGGTCCCGGATGGCGTGGAACCGCGCCGCGGCGCCGGGCTCGTCGGTCGGCGGCCACCTCGGCTCCACGGGCTGACCGGTCTTTCGAAGAACTTTCTGTGAATCGCGCGGCGGAGGTCGGCGGTATGTCCGATCGGCGCCGCTTCCGGCGCGTGGCGCGCGGTCCGGGTTCTCAGAAAGCTCCCAGGATCTCTCCGGGTGCGGTCAGGGAGGACTGACAGCGTCGGTGCCGTCTTCCGACGAGCCCCGACCTGACTTGGAGCCCCAGCTGTGGCCACCTTCCTCCGCGGTCTCGGCCGCTTCTCCTTCCGAAGGCGCGGGTTGGTCGCCTCGCTGTGGGTCGTGCTGCTCGTGGGGACGGGGGTGCTGGCGATGAGGGCGCCCGCACCGCCGCCGAACGACTTCTCCATGCCCGGTACGGAGGCGCAGCGGGCGTACGACCTGCTGGACGAGCGCTTCCCGCAGCTGAACGCCGACGGGGCGGCCGCCCGCGTGGTGTTCCGGGCGGAGCACGGCAAGGTCACCGACCCCGAGGCGAGGAAGGCGATCGGGGAGACGGTCCGAGCACTCGGGAACGATCCGCAGGTCGCGCGGGTCACGGACCCGTTCGCCGCGCGATCGGTGAGCGAGGACGGCACCACCGCCTACGCGCAGGTCTCCTACCCCGTGCCCGCGTCGGAGCTGGACGAGGGCTCCCGAGCCGCGCTGCGGGACACCGTCGAGCGTGCGGGCTCGGCGGAGTTGACCGTCGAGGTCGGCGGCAACGCCGTCAACGCGGTGGTCGACGGGCACTCGTCGGAGGCCGTCGGCCTGGCGGTGGCCGCCGTCGTGCTCGTCATCACCTTCGGCTCGCTCCTGGCGGCCGGACTGCCGCTGCTCACCGCCGTACTGGGAGTGGGGATCGGCGGGTTGGCGATCCGGGTGCTGGCGGATCCGCTCGGCCTGGGGTCGACGACGTCGGGGCTCGCCACCATGATCGGACTGGCCGTCGGCATCGACTACGCCCTGTTCGTGGTCTCCCGTTACCGTGCCGAACTCGCCCGCGGCCGGGACCCTGAGGAGGCGGCCGGGCACGCGGTCGGCACGGCCGGGTCGGCCGTGGTGTTCGCCGGGCTGACCGTGGTGATCGCGCTCGCGGGACTGTGCGTGGTCGGGATCCCGCTGCTGACGCAGATGGGCCTCGCCGCGGCCGGCACGGTCGTCATCGCGGTGCTGATCGCCGTCACCCTGATTCCGGCGCTGCTCGGGATCTGCGGCCGGCGCCTGGGCCCGGCGCGACCGCGGCGGTGGGGGAAGCGGGCCGGGGGGCGGGCGCGGGGGAGTGACGCGGGGCTGGGGGAGGAGGCGGGCTCTGGCTCGGGGAGTGACGCGGGATCTGGCTCAGGGAGTGACGCGGGCTCCGGGAGTGACGCGCGCGGTCCTTCGTCGGCCGGGATGGGTGTGCGCTGGGCCCGGTTCGTCGTTCGGCGGCCCATCGCCGTGCTCCTCGGCGGCGTCGCCCTGCTCGGCGTGGTCGCGATCCCCGCGGGCTCCCTGGAGATGGGGCTGCCCGGCGACGAGAGCAAGTCGGTGTCGACGACAGAGCGCCGGGCCTACGACCTGATCGCCGAGGGCTTCGGCCCGGGCTTCAACGGCCCGCTGACGGTGGTCGTCCAGGCCGACGGCGGCGGCAGCGCCCAGGCGGCAGCGAAAGGCGTCGCCGAACGGATCCGCGGCAGGCAGGACGTCGCCGCCGTCGGGCAGCCGAGACTGAGCGAGTCCGGCGACACCGCCGTGCTCAACGTCGTCCCGGCCACTTCACCGGCCGGCGCGGAGACGGCCGACCTCGTGCACGCGCTGCGCGACCCGGCGCTCGCGAGCGCGAGCGACGCGCGGGTCCTGGTCGCCGGCACGACGGCGATGAACGTGGACGTCTCGCAGAAGCTGTCCGACGCCCTGATCCCGTACCTCGCGCTCGTCGTCGGTCTGGCGTTCCTGCTGCTGATCGTCGTCTTCCGGTCCCTCCTCGTGCCGCTCAAGGCGGCACTGGGCTTCCTCCTCTCGGTCCTCGCCGGACTCGGCGCGGTGGTCGCGGTCTTCCAGTGGGGCTGGTCGGCGTCCGTCTTCGGCGTCGCGGAAGCGGGGCCGGTGATGTCGGTGATGCCGATCTTCATGGTCGGCGTGGTCTTCGGCCTCGCCATGGACTACGAGGTGTTCTTGGTGACCCGGATGCGCGAGGCGTACGTGCACGGGCAGTCGCCTTCGGACTCCGTCATCAGCGGGTTCGAGCACAGTGCGCGGGTGGTGACCGCCGCGGCCGTGATCATGATCTCGGTGTTCGCCGCCTTCGTCGGCTCCGACGAGCAGATGCTCAAGACGGTCGGCTTCGGGCTCGCCGCGGCCGTCCTCTTCGACGCGTTCGTCGTCCGCATGGCGCTCGTACCGGCCGTCCTGGCCCTCCTCGGCAGGCACGCCTGGCACCTGCCCCGTCGACTGGACCGCCTCGTCCCCGACCTCGACATCGAAGGCGAACGGCTCGAACGCGCTCCGCGCGGGGCGACAGGCGTGGCGACAACGCCCGGGGTCGGCCCGGACTCCGTCGTCGAGACCGCGGGAAGCGGCGGCGGCCGTCCCTCCGGAGGCTGAGCCGTTCCCACCCGGTCGGCGCCGGAGCGCCTTCGCCGCCCGGACGTGTGCGATGCACAGCCCCTGTCCCGCCCGGCGCGAGTCGGCCCGTCCCGAAGCCGTCAGTCGGCCCGTCCCGCCCGCCTCCCCACAAGGAGCCCGCCCATGTCCGCAGCCAAGTCGCCGCACTCCGCTCCTCCCGTCACGCCGTGGCGCCACGCCCTCGAAGGGGCGCTCTCCGTGGCGACCGCCCTCGGGGTCATGGCCGCCACCGCGTGGGCGGCACTGGCCCTCCTCGGCGCCGAAGCCGTCGCACCGGTCTCCCGCCTGGTGCCGACGGTCGTGAGCATGGCCTTCGGCGGCGACGTCACCATGGCGTCGGCGACCTCCGCCGAGACCGGGGCAGCCGACGGAGGCGGCCTCGGCGGGCTGCTCGCGGGCCTTGGCGGGGGTCTCGGACTCGGCCTGACCGGCGAGGCGGCGATGACCCCGCTGACGCTGACCTTCCTCGGCACCGCCGTCCTCGCGACCGTCTTCTTCCGGCCCCTGTACCGGCGGCCGCGGCCCGCCCCCGCGATGCTGTGGGCACGGTGCGGCGGCGCACTCGCGACCGCGGCGGTGGCCCTCCCCCTCCTGGCCGCCATGGCCCATGGCACGGCCCGGCTGCCCGACAGAGTGACGGACCGCTTCGGCGAAGGCCCCTCGTCCGGGGTGCTCAGCCGATTCACCGGCGGCGGCGGCGGTGAAGGTGCCCTCCTCTCGGGGCTGTTCTCGGTCACCTTCGAGACCGACGCCGTCGCGACCGTCTTCCTCGGCCTGCTGTGGGTGGCCGCCGTCCTCGCCGTCGGCTGCGTCGCGGCCCGCCGTACGACGCTGCCGCGGTTCATCGCCCTGGGCGGGACGCGACGGAAGTGGAACGCCGTCACCTCCACCCTGACCGGGACGGCGACGGTGCTCTGCGGTGCGGTCCTGACCGTCGCACTCGTGGCCGCGGCCACTGCCCTGACGGGTCGCGAGCAGGCCGCCGAGGCCGCGGGGATTCTGCTGCTCGTCGGCCCCAACCTCGTCGCCGCGCTGCTCACCTCCGGCCTCGGCACCTCCTGGGAGGCCGGTGTGCACCGCCTGCGGCCCGAGGACGGCGGGCTGCTCGGCATGATCGGTGCCGGAGCCCGAAGCGACACGGCGGAGGCGGACAGGTCCGTGGAACTCGGCGGCTGGTCGGGGGCAGGCGTACCGGTGTGGCTGATCGCCCTGGTGCTCATGCTGCTTCTGCTGGTGATCGCCGGATACGTCGCCGCCGCCCGCACCCCGGCGCGCACCCCGCGGGAGGCGTCCGACTCCCTGCTCGGCCGCCACGCGGAGATCGCCCTGCGCATGGGCCTCGCCGTCGGCGCCGCGGTGCTGCTGCTTCCGCTGGTGGCACGGGGGTCGCTGAGGATCGGCATCAGCGTCATGGACAGCGAGGTGGGCGGTGTCGCCGCCGGTCTCGACGGAGGTCCGGGGCTGCCCGCGCTCGCCGGATGCGTTCTGGCCGCCGTCGCCGCGTACGGTGGCAGCCGCCTGCACGGCCGGCGCGCCCGGGGCCATGACGGAGCCGCGCGGACACCCGGTACGGTGCTCCGGCGTCCGACCGGATCGGCCCCCACCCGCTCCGGACCCAGGCCCGGATCCACGTCCGGACCCACGTCGGGATCCAGGTCCTCCACGTCCGGACCCACGTCCGGATCCACGTCCGGATCCACGTCCGGATCCACGTCCGGACCCAGGCCCGGATCCCCGTCCGGCTCCACGCCCAGGCCCACGTCCACGTCCCGGGTCCCGTCCGACTCGGCCGGGTGAAACGCCGTGTGTTCTCCTGAGAGGCCCTGTCAGCCCTGAGCCCTGTCCCCATGTCCGTGAAGGAGGAGACCCAACACCATGGCGGCACCGACACCTCCCTCCCGTACCGTGGGGCGCCCGGATCATCTGCTCGTCGTCGACGACGAGCCCACCGTCCGGGAACTGCTGCGCACCGCGCTGCGCTACGCCGGCTTCGACGTCGACGCCGCCGCCACCGGCCGGGAGGCCCTCGACCTGGCGGCCCGGCGCACCCCCGATCTCGTCCTGCTCGACGTCATGCTCCCCGACATGGACGGCTTCGAGGTGATCCGCCGGCTGCGCGCCCAGCCCCGCTCGCCCCGGCTCGGGCGGGGCGGCGACGTGCCGGTCCTCTTCGTCACCGCGCGCGACGACCGCCAGGACCGGCTGCACGGACTGCGTCTCGGTGGCGACGACTACGTCACCAAGCCCTTCGACCTCGAAGAGCTGATCGCCCGGATCCACGCCGTGCTGCGCCGCACCAGGGGCGAGCAGCCCGCGCGGATCACCGTCGGCGACCTGGCACTCGAACCCGACAGTCACCACGTCACCCGGGCGGGCCGGACCGTGCGGCTGTCCCCGACCGAGTTCCGCCTCCTGCACTTCCTGGTCGCCAACGCGGAACGGACCATGACGAAGAATCAGATCCTGCACAGCGTGTGGGAGTACGACTTCGGCGGCGACCCCAGCATCGTCGACACGTACATCAGCTATCTGCGCCGCAAGGTCGACACCGGCGAGCCCAAGCTCATCCACACCATCCGGGGCGTCGGTTACGTGATCCGCGAGCCCCGACGGTGAGGCGCCTCATACCGGGGCTGACCAGGCACCGGCCGAGCCGGCTGTCGCTCCGCACCCGTCTGCTGTGCCTGTCCGTCGCCCTGGTCGCCGTCGGCCTCCTCGGTACGGGCATGTTCGTCACCACAGCCCTGCATGCCTACCTCCAGGACCGGGTCGACGACCGGCTCGTCCTGACCAGCCAGATCGCGTCTCGCCTCTCACCGCCGTCGGGCACCGACACCCCACCGGGCGTGCAGGCCCTCAGCGTCCTCGGGGCCACGACCGTGACCTACCTGGAGGCCGACGGGGCCACCCGGCGGTCGTTCGAGACGAGCACCGCGCTCCCGGGCGGCGGTCCCGTCCTTCCCGCCCCCGACCGCGCCGAGGTCCTCGCAGACGAGGGCCGCCCCTTCACCGTGGCCGCGCACGACGGCGACCACAGCTGGCGGGTCATCGCCGTCACCCAGCCCGCCCAGGTCTTCCCGCCCGGGGGCTCCGAGACCCGGGGCAGCGTCCTCGTGGCCACCTCCCTCGACGAGGTCGACCGTACGATCGCCGAGACCCGGAACCTCTCGCTGACGGTGGGGGCCGCCCTCCTCGCGGTCCTGACCGTCGCAGGCCGGTTCGCCGTCCGCTCCGGGCTGCGGCCCCTGACCCGTATCGAGGAGACCGCGACGGCCATCACCGCCGGCGACTACTCCCATCGCGTCCCCGAACTGGCCGCCCCCCACACCGAGGTGGGACGCCTCGCCGACTGTCTGAACCAGATGCTCGGCCGGATCGACACGGCCTTCCAGGCCCGCGCGGAGGCCGAAGCGAGGACGCGGCGCTTCTTCGCCGACGCGAGCCACGAACTCCGCACGCCCCTCGTCGGCATCAAGGGCTACACCGACCTCTACCGCATGGGCGCGCTGCCCACCCGCGAGGACGTCGACCAGACCATGACCCGGATCGCCGCGGAGTCCGAACGCCTCACCCGGCTTGTCGAGGAGATGCTCCTCCTCGCCCGCCTCGACGAGGACGCCCACCCGGGTACCGACCCCGACCGGGCAGCCGCCTTCGCGCTCGACCTCGCCCCCATGGACCTGCGCACCCTGGCCGCCGACGCGCTCCACGACGTAACCGCCCTGGACACGACCCGGCCGGTGACCCTGACCGGTCCCGGTGGCGGAAAGCCGTCCACCGCCCCCGCCGTCGCCGACGAGGCCCGGCTCCGCCAGGTCGTCACCAACCTCATCGGCAACGCCGTCACGCACACCCCCGCGGGCACCGCGATCCGTATCGGCGTCGGCACCGCGGACACCCACGCCGTGCTCGAAGTCGCCGACGAGGGCCCCGGACTCGCCCCCGCCGCACGCGACCGGGTCTTCGACCGCTTCTACCGCGCCGACGACTCCCGCACCCGCGCCACGGGCGGCACCGGCCTCGGCCTCGCCATCGCCCACGCCCTCGTCACGGCCCAGGGCGGCCGCATCACCCTCGACACCGCCCCGGGCGAAGGCAGCACCTTCCGCATCGAACTCCCCCTCCCCGACCCGGTGCACGGGGGCGACGGGAGTACGTAACCGCGGACAAAGCGAGCGGGGCCGTCTCGGGTCTCTTCCGAGGCGGCCCCGCTCGTGCGGTCAGACGTCTTCCGGGGCTGCGGTCCCTCCGGCGGTCTCGAACGCGCGCAGGATGCGTTCCGCGGCGAGCGTCGCCGTCAACTGGCCGTTTCTGACCTGCTGTTCGAGGGCGGGGGCCAGGGCGCGGACCGACGCGTCCGCGTGGAGGCGTCCCAGGAGGTCGTCGCGGACCATCGTCCACGTCCAGTCGACCTGCTGGTCGCGGCGGCGCGCGGCGAGGCTGCCGGTCGAGTCCAGCACGGTGCGGTGCTGTTCGAGGCGCTCCCAGACGGTGTCGAGGCCGGACGACTCACGAGCGCTGCAGTGCAGGACGGGAGGGGACCAGGCGGCGTCCCTGCTCTGCATCAGCCGCAGCGCCCCCGACAGCTCACGCGCGGCCGCGCGGGCGTCGCGTTCGTGGGGTCCGTCCGCCTTGTTGACGGCGACCACGTCCGCCAGCTCCAGGACGCCCTTCTTGATGCCCTGCAGCTGGTCACCCGTCCGTGCGAGCGTGAGCAGCAGGAAGGAGTCGACCATGTTGGCGACGGCGGTCTCGGACTGGCCGACGCCGACGGTCTCGACGAGGATCACGTCGTAGCCCGCCGCCTCCATCACCAGGATCGACTCACGCGTCGCCTTGGCCACCCCGCCCAGCGTTCCCGCCGTGGGGGACGGCCGGACGAAGGCCGCCGGATCCACGGCGAGACGCTCCATGCGGGTCTTGTCGCCCAGGATCGAGCCACCCGTCCGGCTCGACGAGGGGTCGACCGCGAGGACGGCGACCCGGTGGCCGAGGCCGGTCAGCATCGTGCCGAACGCGTCGATGAACGTCGACTTCCCGACCCCCGGCACACCGCTGATCCCGATCCGGCGTGCCTTCCCGCTGTGCGGCAGCAGCTCGGTCAGCAACCGCTGGGCCAGAGCCCGGTGTTGGGGGCGGGTGGACTCGACGAGCGTGATGGCGCGGGCCACGATCGCCCGCTTCCCGTCGAGTACACCCTTCACATACGCGTCGACGTCGATCACAGCTCGTGCCCGAGGCCGGCAGACAGCCGCCGCACCAGGTCGTGCGCCGCGTCCGGAATCACCGTCCCGGGCGGGAACACGGCCGCCGCTCCCATCTCGAGGAGGGTCGGGACGTCAGCCGGCGGGATGACACCGCCCACCACGATCATGATGTCCTCGCGGCCCTCCGCGGCCAGTTCCTGCCGCAGCGCCGGGACGAGGGTCAGGTGCCCCGCCGCCAGCGACGAGACGCCCACGATGTGCACGTCCGCCTCGACGGCCTGGCGCGCGACCTCGGCCGGCGTCTGGAACAGCGGGCCGACGTCCACGTCGAAGCCCAGGTCGGCGAAGGCGGTGGCGATCACCTTCTGGCCGCGGTCGTGGCCGTCCTGGCCCATCTTGGCGACCAGGATGCGGGGGCGGCGGCCCTCCTCCTCGGCGAAGGCGTTCACGAGGGTACGGGTGCGCTCCACGGACGGGGAGTCGCCGGCTTCGTTGCGGTACACGCCGGAGATCGTACGGATCTGGCTCGCGTGCCGCCCGTACACCTTCTCCAGGGCGTCGGAGATCTCGCCGACCGTCGCCTTCGCGCGGGCCGCGCGCACCGCGAGCTCCAGCAGGTTGCCCTCGCCGCCGGCGGCCCGCGTCAGCGCGGCCAGCGCGTCCTGGCAGGCGGTCTCGTCGCGCTCCTCCCGCAGCCGCCGCAGCTTGGCGATCTGCTGGGCGCGCACGGAGGAGTTGTCGACCTTGAGCACGTCGATCTGCTCGTCGGCGTCGACCCGGTACTTGTTCACGCCGATCACCGGCTGCCGCCCGGAGTCGATGCGGGCCTGGGTGCGGGCCGCGGCCTCCTCCACCCGCAGCTTGGGGATGCCGGCGTCGATGGCCTGCGCCATGCCGCCCGCCTTCTCGACCTCCTGGATGTGCTGCCAGGCCCGGCGAGCCAGGTCGTAGGTCAGCTTCTCCACGTAGGCGCTGCCGCCCCAAGGATCGATCGCCCGGGTCGTGCCCGACTCCTGCTGGATGAGCAGCTGGGTGTTGCGGGCGATCCGCGCCGAGAAGTCGGTGGGCAGGGCGAGCGCCTCGTCGAGGGCGTTGGTGTGCAGCGACTGGGTGTGGCCCTGGGTGGCCGCCATCGCCTCGACACACGTACGCGTCACGTTGTTGAAGACGTCCTGCGCCGTCAGCGACCAGCCGGAGGTCTGCGAATGGGTGCGCAGGGAGAGGGACTTGGCGTTCTGCGGGTCGAACTGCTTCACCAGCTTCGCCCACAGCAGCCGGGCCGCCCGCATCTTGGCGATCTCCATGAAGAAGTTCATGCCGATGGCCCAGAAGAAGGAGAGCCGGGGGGCGAACGCGTCCACGTCCAGGCCCGCTTCCCGCCCCGCCCGGATGTACTCCACCCCGTCGGCGAGCGTGTAGGCCAGCTCCAGGTCGGCCGTCGCACCCGCCTCCTGGATGTGGTACCCGGAGATGGAGATGGAGTTGTAGCGCGGCATCCGCTGCGAGGTGTAGGCGAAGATGTCGGAGATGATCCGCATCGACGGCTTCGGCGGATAGATGTAGGTGTTGCGGACCATGAACTCCTTGAGGATGTCGTTCTGAATGGTCCCGGCCAGCTTCTCGGGCGGTACGCCCTGCTCCTCGGCCGCCACGATGTACAGCGCGAGTACGGGAAGCACGGCGCCGTTCATCGTCATCGACACGGTCATCTTGTCCAGCGGGATGCCGTCGAAGAGCTGGCGCATGTCGTAGATCGAGTCGATGGCCACACCCGCCATGCCGACGTCGCCGGTCACGCGCGGGTGGTCGCTGTCGTAGCCGCGGTGGGTCGGCAGGTCGAAGGCGACCGACAGGCCCTTCTGGCCCGCCGCCAGGTTGCGCCGGTAGAACGCGTTGGACTCCTCGGCGGTGGAGAAGCCCGCGTACTGACGGATCGTCCAGGGCTGGTTGACGTACATCGTCGGGTACGGGCCGCGCAGATACGGGGCCGCTCCCGGATACGTCTGCAGGAAGTCCAGACCCTCCAGGTCCTGCCCGGTGTAGAGCGGCTTGACCGCGATGCCCTCCGGGGTCTCCCAGAGCAGGTCGTCACCGCCCGCGGCCTTCTTGACGGCCGTCCGCCACTCGTCGGCGCCGGTGTCGGCGGCCGGGGTCCCCAGCTCGATCGCGGAGAAATCGGGGATGGACATCAGGACACTCCCATGCGGTCGAGCGTGGCGGAGAGTACGGCGACGGCATCGCAGCCGGCGAAGACGAAGGCGTCGACACCGGCGTACTCGGCGGGCCGTCCGGCGAGGAACACATGCCCGGCGCCGCTCGCCCGGAGCTCCTGCGCGCGGGCCGCGGCCTGCTCCTCGTAGAGCGCGTCGCTGGAGCAGAGGCAGGCCTCGCTCGCGCCGCTCTCCTCGAAGGTGCCCTCCGTGACGGGCTCGATGCCGCCCGCCTGGAAGAAGTTGGCGGCGAACGTCGACCGTGCCGTGTGCGCCGCGGCCGGGCCGATGGTCGAGAGGAAGATCCGCGGCCGGGTGCCCGTCGCGGCGAGGTGGGCGTCGGAGCGGGCGCGCAGCTCCTCGTAGGCGTCGTCACGGCGCACGCGAGGCAGGCCGCCGGACGGCGGTTCGGGCGCGGGCCGGCGGACGACCGGGTTCTCGGTGAGGTTCGGGAACTCGCTGACGCCGGTGATGGGTTCGCGCCGCTTGGCGAGCTTCGCGCTGCGGGCCGACCAGGTCTCGGCGAGCCGCTCGCGGATCGTTCCGGACCGCAGGGCGGCGGCCTGGCCGCCGGCACGCTCGATGGTCCGGAAGAACTCCCATCCCGCCTGGGCGAGTTCGTCCGTGAGGCGCTCCACGTACCAGGAGCCGCCCGCCGGGTCGATCACCCGGGACAGGTGCGACTCCTCGATCAGGATCGTCGAGGTGTTGCGGGCGATGCGGCGGGCGAAAGCGTCGGGCAGTCCGAGCGCGTGGTCGAACGGCAGCACGGTCACCGAATCGGCCCCGCCCACGCCGGCGGCCAGGGTGGCGACGGTCGTGCGCAGCATGTTCACCCAGGGGTCGCGGCGCGTCATCATCACCGGCGAGGTCACCACGTGCTGGATCTGCGCGCCCGCGCCGCTCGCTCCGGACACCTCGGCGACCCGGGCCCACAGCCTGCGTGCCGCCCGCAGCTTGGCGATGGTGAGGAACTGGTCGGCGGTGGCCGCGTAACGGAACTCCAGCTGACCGCAGGCCTGCTCGACGCTCAGACCCGCGTCGGTGAGCTGCCGCAGGTACGCCACGCCCGTCGCCAGCGAGCAGCCCAGCTCCTGCGCGGCCGAACCGCCGGCCTCGTGGTACGGCAGCGCGTCCACGGTGAGCGCGCGCAGTCCCGGGTACTCCTCGGCACACCGCCGTGCGAGTCGGGCCGCGGGCGCGAACTCCGACGCCTGCCCCGTACGGGCTTCGAGGCCGAGCGGGTCGGCGCCCAGGTTGCCGCGCGCGGCCTCGTTGGCGACGCCACGCTCCGCGTACAGGCGCAGCAGCTCGTCGGCGGCGTTCTCGACCTCGTGGCCGGCGTCGAGGACGACGGGGGCGAGGTCGAGGTAGACGCCGTCGAGGACGGAGCCGAGCGAGTCCGTCGGGATGCCGCCCTCTCCGACGACCAGCCAGAGCGAGGTGACGCCGTTCTCCAGGTCCGCGAGCACCGTCGGGCCGTCCGTGGCCGTGTGGCGCTGGCGTACGTCCCAGCCGCCCTGGGTGTTGCCTTCGGGCCTGCTGCCCCGGACGAAGGGGGCGAAGCCGGGGAAACCGGGCTCGGGTGCGGTGTCGTCGGCCGCGTAGAGCGGGCGGACGCGAAGCCCGTCCTCCAGCGCGGTGGAGAGGGCGTCCTCGGCGGCCGTGCCTTCTACCTCCTTGCCCGACTTGCGCAGCACACCTGCCACGAGGTGCTGCCACTGCTCACGGGTCGCGTCGGAGAATTCGGCGGCGAGGGCAAGCCCGTCGTCGGGAAGGACTGTCATGCTCGGATGCTAGGTCAGGTGCCTAAAGGCCAGCAGGGCGCAAGGCTGTGACCTTGCCCTCCTTGAACCGCCGGGGCAATCCGTTCTATGCCGGATGTGCCCCGTCGGCGTGTGTGCGCGGGAGGGACCGGCACCGCGGAGCAGCGGGGGCGGGGCGTGGAGGGGCTCGTCGTCTACTCCGACGGCATCGACCTGGGCAACACGGGGGCGGCCACCCCGATCGGGACGGGCTGCCGCCTCTGTGAACGCCTCGACTGCCCCCAGCGGGCGGTCCCTCCCCTGGGCCGCCCGCTGGCGGTGGACGAGAACACCGGCACCTTCGTTCCGTGCGCGGTGGAGGACGGCCGACTGGTGTAGCCTCCCCCTCACCTATTCAACGAGTTGAGTATGCGAGGGTTCATGCACCCGTTCCGCAAGGCTGTCGAGGACCGTGACACGGCCGCCGTGGTCGCGCTGCTGGCCGACGACGTCGTCTTCACCAGTCCGGTCGTGTTCAAGCCGTACGTCGGCAAGGCGATCACCGCGGCGATCCTCCGCGGGGTGCTGCGTGTCTTCGAGGACTTCACCTACGTGCGCGAGATCGCCGATCCCGACGGGCGTGACCACGCCCTCGTCTTCACCGCGACCGTGAACGGCCGTCAGATCCAGGGCTGCGACTTCCTCCACTTCGACGAGGACGGCCGGATCGACGACTTCACCGTCATGGTCCGGCCGCTGTCCGGCGCCCAGGCGCTCGCCGAGGCGATGGGCGCACAGTTCGACCGGATCGTCCAGGAGGCGGCCGCCGGGGAGTGAGGCGGGCGATCCGGACCCCGGGACGGTCGTCCGGGTCAGCCCAGCTTCTTGAGGATCTCGGCCGCGAGCGGGGCGGAGGAGGACGGGTTCTGGCCGGTCACGAGGTTGCGGTCGACGACGATGTTCGGCACCCAGGGCTCGCCGACCTGGACGTCGACGCCCGCCTCGGCCAGACGGGTCTCCAGCAGCCACTTGGCCTTGTCGGCGAAGCCGGACTGGGTCTCCTCGTCGTTGGTGAAGGCGGCGACCCGGTAGCCGGCGAAGGCGTTCGTGCCGTCGTCCTCGGTGGCGGCGAGGAGCGCCGCCGGACCGTGGCAGACGACGGCGAGCGGCTTGCCCGAGTCGAGGGCGTCGATCAGGATCCGGCCGGAGGTCCGGTCGACGGCGAGGTCCTCCATCGGGCCGTGGCCGCCGGGGTAGAAGACGGCCGCGTAGTCGTCGAGGTTCACGTCCTCCAGGGAGATCGGACGCCGGAGTTCGGTGAAGGAGTCGAGGACGGCGGCGACCCTGTCCGCGCCCTCCTGGCCGCCGTTGAACTCGGGGGCGAAACTGCTCTGGTCCACCGTGGGGACGACCCCGCCGGGAGTGGCGACGACGACCTCGTGACCGGCTGCCTTGAACGCCTCGTACGGCGCGGCGGCCTCCTCGGCCCAGAAGCCGGTCGGGTGCTTGGTGCCGTCGGCGAGCGTCCAGTGGTCGGCGCCGGTGATCACGAAAAGAATCTTCGACATGGTGAGTCACTCCGAGGGGGCGGGGCCTGAGGCCCGTGGATGGGCACCGCCGCGGGGAGACGTTCCGTGAGCGCTGACGCTCCGGGTCCGGATCGTCCGTGCGGCGATGTCCTCGACGCTAAGCCCGCCGCCGACGGGTTTCCAATGGGGAATCCAATGGTCGGCATTGGAACTCCGATGGATCCGAGGGAATACCCTCACCGCGCCCTCGGTACGGCTCTGACCTGCGGCGATGCTCAGGAGCTCGGCGTGAGGCTGCCCCGGAAGGTCCGCCGGTAGGCGAGTGGGGAGACCCCGATGGCTGCATGCAGATGCTGACGCAGCGAGGTCCCCGTCGCGAAGCCGACCTGGCCCGCGATGTCGTCCACCGCCAGGTCGGTGGACTCCAGGAGCTGCCGCGCGTGGTCCACGCGCTGCTGGATCAGCCAGCGGCCCGGACTCATGCCCACCTCCTCGTTGAAGCGGCGGGCGAAGGTGCGCAGGCTCATCCGGGCGTGATCGGCCAGCTCCCTCAACGTCAGCGGTTCGTGGAGGTTCTCCAGGGCCCACTGGCGCGTCGCCCACGTCCCGCTCGAGTCCCGCCCCGGTACGGGCTGCACGATGTACTGGGCCTGGCCGCCGTCCCGCCACGGCGGCACGACACAGGCCCGCGCCACCTGGTTGGCGACGGCGGTGCCGTGGTCCTTGCGTACGAGATGCAGGCAGACGTCCACCCCGGAAGCGGCGCCGGCGGAGGTCAGCAGATCGCCGTCGTCGACGAAGAGGACGTCCGGGTCCAGGTCCACCTGGGGGAACCACGAACGGAACGCGTTCGCGAGCGCCCAGTGCGTGGTGGCCGGCCGGCCGTCGAGGAGCCCCGCCGCCGCGAGCACGAAAGCCCCCGTGCAGATGGACACGATCCGCGCGCCCGGCGCGATGGCGGCGAGCGCGTCCGCGACCTCCGCCCGGAGGGCCCTGGTGATCTGGGCGGTGTCGAAGGGCGGGAGGACGACCGTGTCCGCCGTCCGCAGGGCCTCGGCGCCGTGCTCCACGGTGACGGAGAAGTCGGAGTTCGTACGCACCGGGCCGCCGTCGACGGAGCAGGTCAGGACCTCGTACAGGTCGCCCGCCGCCCCGAAGACACGGCTCGGGATGCCGAGCTCGAAGGGGTACACCCCGTCCAGGGCGAGGACGACGACGCGATGAGGCGCTGTCCCGGCGGCTCCCGTGGCACTTTCGCTTCCCATGGCACGATCCTGTCGAAAGATGGCAATCATGCCATGGTACGCCGGGGCGCCGGCCGGGAACCTGGAGACATGACGAACAACGCCACCATGCGCGCCATCAGCCAGGACACCCACGGCACCCCCGACGTGCTCAAGGAGGTCCAGATCCCCCGACCCGCCCCCGGCCCCAGCCAGATCCTGGTCGCCGTCCGTGCGGCCGGTGTCAACCCGACCGACTGGAAGCACCGCTCCCAGGTGCTGTTCCTCGACCGGATGCCGCTCGTTCTCGGCTGGGACGTCTCCGGCGTCGTCGAGGCCGTCGGCTACGGCGTGACGCTCTTCAAGCCCGGCGACGAGGTCTTCGGCATGTTGCCCTACCCCTACGGGGTCGGCTCCCACGCCGAGTACGTGACCGCCCCCGCCCGTGCCTTCGCCCACAAGCCCGCCGGCATCGACCACGTGCAGGCCGGAGCCCTCCCGCTCGCCGCGCTCACCGCCTACCAGGCCCTCGTCGACACCGCCGCCGTCGCCCCCGGGCAGCGGGTCCTCGTCCACGCGGCCGCCGGCGGTGTCGGCCACCTCGCCGTCCAGATCGCCAAGGCCCGCGGCGCGTACGTGATCGGCACCGCGAGCGCGCCCAAGCACGACTTCGTGCGCTCCCTCGGTGCGGACGAGGTCATCGACTACCGCACCACCGACTTCCGGGACGTCGCCCACGACATCGACGTGGTGCTCGACCCGATGTCGGGGGAGACCCGCGCCCGTTCCCTGGAGGTCCTGCGTCCCGGCGGCGTCCTCGTCTCGCTCCTGCCGCCCACCGACCCCGACGAGGCGCAGAAGGCGCAGGCGCGGGGCGTCCGCGTGGAGACCCTCCTCGTCGAGGCGGACCACGCCGGCATGAGCGCCGTCGCCGACCTCGTGACGGCGGGCAGCCTGCGGGCCCATGTGGAGGCCACGTTCCCCCTCGCGGAGGCCGCGAAGGCCCACGCCCTCGGCGAGACCGACCGCACCACCGGCAAGATCGTCCTGGTGGTCGGCGAGTCCGAAGGGGCGCGGGCCTGAGGAAGCTCGCTGGCGGGCCTTTCGGCGGAGCTCCCGGACGAGCTGCCGGACGAGCTCCCGGACGAGCTAGACGAGGTCCTGACGGAGCGGGCTCGTGGTGCCCGTCAGGCGCTCCGGGGTGAGGAGCTCCGCGATGCGCTCGGCGGGCAGGAGGCCCTTCTCCAGGGTGAGTTCGGCGACGCCGCGACCCGTGAGGAGGGCCTCCTTCGCGATCGCGGTGGCCGCCGTGTAGCCGATGTACGGGTTGAGGGCCGTGGCCAGGCCGATGGAGTTCTCCACCGCGGCGCGCAGCTCCTCGGTGTTGGCCGTGATGCCCGCGACGCAACGCTCGGCGAGGGTGAGGCAGGCGGCCCGCAGCGAGGTGATGCTCTTCGCCAGGGAGTGCAGGATCACCGGCTCGAAGGCGTTCAGCTGGAGCTGGCCGCCCTCCGCCGCCATCGTGATCGTGATGTCGTTGCCGATCACCTCGAACGCGACCTGGTTGACCACCTCGGGGATCACCGGGTTGACCTTGCCGGGCATGATGCTCGAACCGGCCTGTACGGCGGGGAGGTTGATCTCGTTCAGACCGGCTCGCGGACCCGAGGACAGCAGACGCAGGTCGTTGCAGGTCTTGGAGAGCTTGACCGCGAGCCGCTTGAGGACACCGGAGAGCTGGACGAACGCGCCGCAGTCCTGCGTCGCTTCCACGAGGTTGGCGGAGGTCACCAGCGGCATCCCGGTGATCTCGGACAGATGGCGGCGGGCCGTCTCGGCGTAGTCGGCGGGGGCGTTGAGACCCGTACCGATCGCCGTGGCGCCGAGGTTGATCTCGTGGATCAGCTCCACCGCCTCGGCCAGGCGGTTGCGGTCCTCGTCCAGCATCACGGCGTACGTGGAGAACTCCTGGCCCAGCGTCATGGGCACCGCGTCCTGGAGCTGGGTGCGCCCCATCTTCAGGACGTCGCGGAACTCCACGGCCTTCGCCGCGAACGCGTCCTGGAGGACGGCCGTCGCCTGGAGCAGCCCGCGGACCGCCGTGATCGCCGCGATCCGGACGGCGGTCGGGTAGACGTCGTTCGTGGACTGGCTGAGGTTGACGTCCTCGTTCGGGTGCAGGTGCCGGTAGTCGCCCTTGGCGTGGCCGAGGAGTTCGAGGGCCCGGTTGGCGACGACCTCGTTGGCGTTCATGTTCGTCGAGGTTCCGGCGCCGCCCTGGATGACGTCGACGACGAACTGGTCGTGCAGCTTCCCGGAACGGATCTCCTGGCAGGCGGCGACGATGGCGGCCGCCTTCTCCGGGGCGAGCAGGCCCAGTTCCTCGTTGGTCAGCGCTGCGGCCTCCTTGACGGCGGCCAGCGCGTCGATCAGCTGCGGGTAGACGGAGATCGGCGTTCCCGTGATGGGGAAGTTCTCCATGGCGCGCAGGGAGTGGATGCCCCAGTAGGCGTCGGCGGGCACCTCCCGCTCTCCGAGGAGGTCGTGCTCACGGCGGGAGACAGTCTTCATCGAGGTCAGTGCCTTAAGGGGAGGGGAGGGTTCCGAGGGTGAGGCGTGGGGAGGGCACGACGAGGTGCCCGGGCGGGTGGACCCGCCGGGAGGAGGGAGGAGGGCCGGCGTCCGTCGCGGGAGGGGAAGGGGACGGACGCCGGCGCGTGGTCAGGAGCCGCCGGAGAAGCGGGAGCCCGCCGCCGTCAGAGCGGGTTCGGCGCGGGTGGGGCCGTTCAGGAGGCCGTGCAGCAGTGCGGGGCGACGGTCCGGGGCGACATCGGCCATGAGGGTCGCGAGGACCGCCATCCGGGCCTGGCCCGCGCGCAGCGTTCCGGCCGGCACCGCGCCCGCGGCCACCAGGTCCACGGCTCCGCCGCCGGTGTAGATCTCCGCGACCGGACCCGCGGGGACCCGGGTGCTGAGCGCGACGAGGGCGCCCTGGGCCACCACGTCCGCGACGGCCTCGGCTATCTCGGGGGTGGCGTTGCCCGCGCCGGTGCCGACCAGCACGACGCCCTGGGCGCCGGCCGCGACGGACGTCTTCAGGAACAGCGGGTCGCCGTCGCTGTGGTGCATCACCAGGTCGACCCGGGGCGGGGTGCCCCCGGCCGCGGGGAGGGGGAGCGGCGTGGGCCGGTCCGGGCTGCGGCGGATGTCCACGCTGCCGAACCCGACCTTCCCGAGACCCTGCTCGGAGGGGTCGGCGAACGCGTCGGCCGCGAGCGTCTGCGTCTTCACCGTGCCGCGCGCCGCGTGGACCCGGCCGTCGAAGACGACCAGGACGCCCAGGTCGCGTACCGAAGCGGCGACCTGCAGGGCGTCGTAGACATTGCCCGGGCCGTCGCCGTCCCCCGTACCGAGCGGGCGCTGCGCGCCGGTGAAGACGACCGGTCGCGGGTCGGAGTGGTGGAGGTCCAGGAAGAACGCGGACTCCTCCAGGGTGTCCGTGCCGTGGGTGACCACGACGCCGTCCACGCCGGGGTCGGCCAGGGCCGCGTGGACCGCGCGCAGCAGCGTGAGCTGGCGGGCGCTGGTCATCCGGGAGCTGTTGACGTTGAAGAGGTCCACGACCTCGACCGCCACGCCCTCGGGCAGGGCGGAGGTGGCCAGGACGTCGTCACCGGACGCGTCGGCGGCGTACCCGGTGCCCTGCCAGCGGCTGGCGATGGTGCCGCCGGTGCTGATGAGGGTGATCCGGCGGGGCCGGTCGTCGCGTGTCCACTGCATGTCTGTCTGTCCCGGAGGTCGAAGGTCGTCGCACTCGCAACGATAGGTGAGCTTGTGTCGAATGTGATTGCGGATTCGGGCCCGGAATCATGAATTCCGGTGTGCATAATTGCGTCATGGACCGCATTGATCGCAGTATCTTGCGTGAGCTTCAGGAGGATGGTCGGCTGACCAATCTGGAGCTCGCCCAGCGCGTCGGCCTCAGCGCCTCCGCCTGCCTGCGGCGGGTGCGGCAGCTGGAGGAGGACGGGGTGATCCAGGGCTACCGCGCGGTCATCGATCCGGCTGCGGTCGGGCGGGGCTTCGAGGTGCTCGTCTCCATCGAGGTCCGGCGCGACCGGGAGACCGTCGAGGCCTTCGAGGAGGCGCTGCGGGACATCCCCGACGTCATCGAGGCGCACCGCCTCTTCGGCAGCCCCGGCTGCCTGCTCCGGATCGCGGTCGCCGACCTCGCCGCGTACGAACGCCTCTGGATCGAACGGCTGACCTCGCTGACCGGGGTCACCGAGGTCAACTCGCAGATCATCATGAAGCGGATCAAGGAGCCGCGCGGGCTGCCCGTCGAGCGGTGAGGGGCGCGAACCAGGTCGAGTCGGGTCCACCCGTGCCCTGTCGCTGTCGTTGTCGGCCCGCTCCTCGGCTCGGCCCCGCCGGCTCCCGTCATGTCGACTTGTAGAGAGTCACATCGAGTCGGCTCGTGTCGCTGTTGGGCCGAACGAGTGAGGGGCGGGAGGATGGGCGCATGAGTAGGTACGAGAGGTACGACGTCACCGACGAGCAGTGGGAGGGCCTTGCGCAGGTCGTCCCCCTGCGCGGCCGTGACGAATGGCCGTCCAGAGTCGACCACCGCGCGATGCACGACCCGTACGAGGACGCCGAGCAGCGGCGCATGGTCGTCCTGCGGGTACAGGTCTTCGCCGATGCCCGCGAGGTCGCCGAGTACCTCGTCGCCCAGATCCCGGTGCTGCTGGACCTGACGGGTGCCGACACCGAAGTGGCCAAGCGCATCCTGGACTTCAGCAGCGGTGTCGTCTTCGGACTCGGCAGCTCCATGCACCGGGTCGACCGCAACGTCTTCCTGCTGACCCCGGCCGGCACCGAGGTCGAGGGCGCGCCGGAGTCGGAGGACGACGGCATGGGGGTCTCCGTCCCCCGATCGTAGGAAGGTCATCTCGGCGTAACGGTTCGTCATACATCGGTCTGCGTACGGTCCGATCATGCACTCCACCGGCGGCCCTACGCCCGATTCCGACGCTTCCGCCATCTCCACCCTTGTTCCCGCTCCCGCACGGGAGGCCGCGCACCGCACCGCGCATGACGCCGGGTGCCACGCCGCGTACGACGTCGTGCGTGACTCCCCGCGCGACTCCGCGGGTGACGTGCCGCGGCATCGCGTCGGCGGCTCCGCGCGGCGGCCCGCCCGCCCCGCCGTCACCGAACTGCGTCTCTCAGCCTTCGCCTCCCATCGCGCGGCCGTCCACCCCATGGGGCCCGTGACGCTCTTCGCCGGGGCGAGCGGGAGCGGGAAGTCCAGTGCCCTGCGGGCGTACGAGGCGCTGGCGCGACTGGGCGCGGGCGACGATCTTGCCACCGTGTTTCCCGACGCGGCCGACTGTGTTCCCGAACGTGCCAGGCCCGACGCCCAGGGAAGGCGGGGATTCCGGATCGGGTGCACCGTCGACGGCCCGGTCGGCCCCGTCCACCTGGACGTCGCCGTACAGGCCGAACCCCGGCTCCGGATCGTCGGCGAACGGCTCACCTGCCGCGGCCGTACGTTGCTCGCCACCGCCCTCCGCGACCCGGGCCGCGACGCCGTCCAGGCCGAGTGGCACACCGCGGGGGCCACCCCCGTCACGCGGGCGCCGTTCCCCGACGACCTGCTCGGCACGGCCCTTCTGCCGCTGAGGGTGGCCGGAAAGACGAAGGGCCAGTTGGAGGTCCTGGCCGCGGCGGAACAGGTGGTGGTGGCGCTGCGCTCGGTCTTCGTCTGCGACCCCCGGCCCGACCGGATGCGCGCACCCGTGCCGACGGGGGAGGGGCGGCTGCGGCGTGGATGCGACAACCTCGCGGAGGTGCTGCACCGCACCCGCACCGACTGCCCGCGCCGGCACGCCCGGCTGGCCTCGGTGGCGGGCGCGGGCTGCGCGGGGCCGGTGACGGGACTCGGTGTCGAGGAAATGCCGGACGGGAGGGTACGGGCGGTACTGGAGCGCGGGGTGCCCACTCCGTTGGGGCGGCTCGGCGACGGGGAACTCCGCTATCTCGCGCTCGCGCTCGTGCTGCTCACCGGACCGGGTGTGCTCGCCATGGACCAGCTCGCCGAAGTCCCGGACGCCATGCGGACGTTGACCGTGCTCGCGGACGGGTTCGACCGGGGGCTCGATCACCGCCAGATCCGGGAGTTGTTGGGCCTCGCCACCACCATCTGTACCGGTGGACACATCAGGCTCGTGGCGACCGTCGGGGAGACGGTCGCCGCCCGCGCTCGGGAGACGCCAGGGGTGTCGGTCGTGGAGTTGGAGCGGTGAGGCGAGGCGCCCCCGAAGGCGACGATCGACCGGAACGGGGCGCGCCGCCGCGGGGGTTGCCCTCGGGACGGCTCACGGGTGCCGCCGAGAGCGATGATCGTCACTCTTCGGAGTGATCGGGATTTCCCCGTCGAGCTTCCTGTCCACAGATTTCCGAATTCCTCTGGCGTTGGGGCTCAGGCAGCCTCACTCTGGGTAGTGGAGTGAGTGGGCAGTAAGTCGTACGAACGGGGGCGGCGTCGATGGAAGCGGAGCGACTGATCGCGACGGGGCGGAACGCGCTGGCGCGGAGCAGGGAAGCGTTGGACATCGTGGCGGAGGCGTGGCAGGCACAGGCCCTCGCCCAGGCGATGGGGAGTCATCTCGCGCTCGGCGGACCGCTGGAGTTGCGGGGCGAGGCGCGGGGGTTGAGCGAGATAGGGGGCGGGCGGGCACTGGTCGACCATCCCGCGCTGCGTACGGGCGGCCTGAGAGCCACTCAGCTGACCGAGGTGGGGGACACACGCGTGGCGCTGACGGCGCTCAGCGCGCTTCTGGGAGAGGTGGGAATCGCTCTCGTCGGGGTGGCCTGTGTCACCGACGAGGAGGGGCTCTACTGGCAGTGCATCGAGGCGATCGACGCGGCCGACGAGTCGAACGACCGGGTGCGGGGGATGCTGCGCCGGCTCGCGGTACGGGAGCGGGACCGGCCGCCCGATGTCGCCCGTGAGCGCGCGGGCCCGGCGGGGCCGTCATGTACGGGAACCGCGGGGACGCCCGCCGTGGAAACGGGCGGTGGGCGGCCGGAGACGCTCAGCCCGTGAGGGACTCGCCCTTGGCGGGGGGCTCGTGACGGTCCGCCGAGGACTGGAGGTCGGCGTCGAGCTGCGACAGATCGGCGGTGAGCGCCGCCATCAGCTCCTCCATCTGCTGCAGCAGGCCCTTCGGTGCGCCGGGGCCCTTCTGCTCGGGCACGGAATGCTGGACCGGCTGGTCGGGCATCGCCTTTTCAGGCGCGGCTTCCTGGGACATGGCGGCCTCCTCGGCCCAGGCCCGCCCCGTGAGGGAGGGCCACACGTGAGAACGACGCACCGGCAGCGGCCGCCGGCGCGCGGGCCGGGCGGTCCGGCTCCGCCCGAGCCAACGACGCGCGCCGGGCCCCGGTCACTGGCCCAATGGGACGCGCCCCGCCGGAGGGCGGGTATTCACCCGACCGGGCAGGTGAGGACGGGATGCTGACGGGCGCGTTGACGGTGCGGGGATACGGACGCCCTGCGCCGGGGGTACGAGCGGGGCCCGCGTACGCGCGGTGTGCGGGGGTCGGGGCTGGGACATGGGGGTGCCTGCGCGGCTCTCGCGTGCGGGCGTAATCCGGGCTTAAGGACGGTGAGGCAGGATCGGCGGGGTTTGCAGGTGATCCGGACGCGAGGAGTGCAGGCATGACGGGGCTGATGGTCGACAGCGAGGTGTGGATCAGGCGCTTTCACGCCTCGGCCCCCGGTGGAGCGGAGCGGATACCGCTCGTGTGCTTTCCCCATGCGGGAGGCTCGGCCAGCTACTTCCACGGGCTCTCGCGGCTGCTGAGCCCGACCGTCGAGGTGCTGGCCGTCCAGTACCCGGGGCGTCAGGACCGGCGGGCGGAGGCACCGGTGGACGACGTCCGGGAGCTCGCGGCGGGGGTGGTGGCCGCGCTGGAGCCGTGGGCGGACCGTCGGCCGGCGTACTTCGGCCACAGCATGGGGGCGATCGTCGCCTTCGAGGCGGCGCGGCTCCGTGAGCCGGCGGTGCTGTTCGCCTCCGGACGGCGGGCGCCGTCGACACATCGGTCGGAGGCGTTCCATCTGCTCGACGACGACGCGCTGATCGCCGAGACGGAGCGGCTCAGCGGGGTCTCCGCCGCGCTGCTCGACGACCCGGAGATGCGCGAGCTGGTCCTGCCGCCGCTGCGCGCGGACTACCGGGCGATCGAGACCTACCGCCCGGGTCCGGACGCGGTCGTTCCGACGCCCGTGGAAGTCCTCCTCGGTGATCGCGACCCTCGCGTGACGGAGGAGGAGGCGCGGGCCTGGCAGACCCACACCACGGGGGAGTTCGCCTGCACCGTCTTTCCCGGAGGCGGGCACTTCTACCTGGCGGACCGGGCCGATGAGCTCGCCGCACTGATCACCCGCAGGCTGGCACGCCTGCCCCGCTGACCGAGTGCCCCGACCGTGCGGGCCCGTGTGCAATCGGCCATGGCCGGTCACGCTCCCGTCCGGTCGGGCACCCGCTGACCGAAGCCCGCCGAGCGCCCGCTCGGAGAACGCGCGGTGGCCGAGGCGGGCCCGTCCGTGACCCGGCGGCGGCGTGGTGGGCCTGGGCCCACCAGCCCACCCGCCCGTCAGTCCGGGACCTGTCGGCGTCGCCGGAGCCAGGGCGGACCCGTCTGTGAGCCGTCAGCGGTGTGGTGGCCTGGGCCCGCAGGCCCCGCGGCCTGTCAGCGGGCGCGGTGGCCAAGGCCCGCCGGCCCGGGGGCCCCTCAGCGCCCCGGTGGCCAAGGCCCGTCAGCCCGCCCGCGGCCCGTCAGCGCTCCGGTAGCCAAGGCCCGCCCGCCCCGCGGTCCGTCAGGGGCGTGGGGGCCACAGGCCGTCGATGAGGATCGTCAGGACCTGGTCGGCTTCTTCCGGTGCGTGTTCCCGGGTCCATGCCGCCGCTGCGATCAGGGCGAAGAGTTCGGAGGCCGTGGTGTCGTCGCGTACCTCGCCCGCTCGCTGCGCGCGCTCCAGCAGCTGCTGGCCGGACGACTGCATCGACGTGCAGGCGTTGTTCAGCTCGGACGTCTCGTCCTTCAGGCTGTCCATCAGCATCGTCACGAGACCGCGGTACGTCGTGGCGTGCGCGACCGCTGCCCGCACCCACGTCGCCAGCGCCGCTCCGGCCGGCTCCGTGGTCAGCAACTCGCGTGCGGTGCTGCCGAGTTCGGAGATGCTGTCGCGGAGCATCGTCTCGAGCAGGCTCTCCCGGGTGGGGAAGTGGCGGTAGAGCGTCGCGTTGCCCAGCCCCGCCTGCTTGGCGATGTCGTCGAGTGACGTGTGGATACCGTGCTCGTCGAAGGCCTTCTTGGCCTCGGACAGGAGTCGCTCGTAATTGCGGCGGGCGTCTGCGCGCATCGGGCTGTCTTCTCCTTGCCGTGCTGGGAACGGTGCCGCTCCCGTCGGCGACGGCAGCGGCACCAAACCGGGGTATGACCCCGTATTCTATCCTGCCTCCCCGCCGGACCGCTCCCCGCCGATCTCCGCCGCCAGCAGCCGGGCCAGCTCGGCCGGGGTCGGATGGTCGAAGGCGACCGCCGCGGCCAGTTCGAGCCCCGTCGCGTCGCTCAGCAGGTTCCGCAGCTCCAGCCCGGTGAACGAGGTGAACCCGGCCTCCAGGAACGTGGCGTCCGGGGCGATCTCCGCCGCCGACTCGTGCCCGAGCACCGAGGCCGCCGATACGCGTACCAGCTCCAGCAGCTCCGCCTCCCGCTCCCGGGGGCCGAGCTCGGCGAGGTGCCGGCGCAGGACGGGGTGTCCGAGGGCATCGACGACATCAGAGCCGCCGTCCCGCGCCGGAATCGAGGGTGCGGCCGCGTCGTCGGCGGGCCGCAGGGCCGGTCCGTCCAGCCAGTACGCGCGCCGCTGGAACGCGTACGGGGGGAGGGGTACGCGACGCCCGGTACCGGAAGCGTCGCCCCAGCTCACCGGGCGGCCGTGCGCCCAGGCCAGGCCGAGCGCCGCAAGGAGCGTCCGCAGCTCGGGGCGATCGCCCCGCAGCGCCGGGACGAGGACCGGAGGCTCCTCCCGCAGGCTCTGACCGGCGAGCGCCGCCAGCACTCCGTCCGGGCCGAGTTCGACGTGCACCCGCACCCCCTGGTCCTCCAGGTGACGGATGCCCGGGTGGAAGCGCACGGCCTCGCGGATGTGCCGCACCCAGTAGCCGGGGGAGCAGAGCTCGTCGGCGGTCGCGGGCAGGCCGGTCAGATTGGAGATCAGCGGGATCACCGGCGGCTTGAAGGACAGCTGGGAGACGGCCTGCCGGAACGCGTCGAGGATGCCGTCCATATGGGGCGAGTGGAAGGCGTGGCTGACCCGCAGCCGCTTCGTCTTGCGGCCCTGGCCGCGCCAGTGCGCGGTGGCCTCGGCGGCCGCGTCGGCGTCGCCGGAGACGACCACGGACCGGGGCCCGTTCACGGCGGCGACCGTCAGCCGGCCCGCGTACCCCTCGGCCAGGAAGGCGTCGACCTCCTCCTCCGACGCCTGCAGCGACACCATGGCGCCGTCGCCCCGCGCCGACTCCATCAGCCGGCCGCGGACGGCGACGAGCGCGACACCGTCCTCCAGGGTGAGCACCCCGGCCGCGTGCGCGGCGGCCAGTTCGCCCACGGAGTGCCCGATCACGAAGTCCGGTACGAGACCGTGGTGTTCCATGGTCCGGAACAGCGCCGTCTCCAGCGCGAAGAGGGCGGCCTGCGCGTACCGCGTCCGGTCCAGGAGCGCGGCGCGCTCGGTCCGCGGCGCCGCGAACACGACCTCCCGCAAGGGGTGTTCCAGATGCTCGTCGAAGAGCCCGCACACCTCGTCGAAGGCGGCGGCGAACACCGGATGCGCTCCGTGCAGCTCCCGGCCCATGCCGACCCGCTGGCTGCCCTGGCCGGTGAACAGGAACGCGGTGCGCGCCCGGCGGTCGGTCCGGCCCCGCACGACACCGGCGGACCTGGCCCCGGCCGCGAGGTCCGTGAGACCGCGCAGCAGCGTCTCGCGGTCCTCGCCCAGGACGACCGCCCGGTCCTCCAGCGCCGGGCGGGCGGCGAGCGCGTCCGCCACCTCGGCGGGCGTGAGGGAGGGGTGGTCCGTCAGGTGCTCCAGGAGCCTGCGCGCCTGCGCGGCCGGCGCCTCGGCGCCACGACCGGAGAGCGGCCAGGCGGTCACCGGGAGCGGGGCCGCCTCGGCAGCCTCGGGCTCCGCGCCGCCCTCCGGGACCTCCGGCTCCGGGGCTTCGGGCGCCTCCTCGAGGATCAGATGCGCGTTGGTGCCGCTGATCCCGAAGGAGGAGACGGCGGCCCGGCGCGGCCGGCCTTCCTCGGCCGGCCAGGGGCGGGGCCGGGACAACAGACGTACCGTCCCGCTCTCCCAGTCCACGTGCGGCGTCGGCTCGTCCGCGTGCAGGGTGCGCGGCAGCACCCCGTGGCGCAGCGCCATCACCATCTTGATGACGCCGCCGACCCCGGCCGCCGCCTGGGTGTGACCGATGTTCGACTTGAGCGCGCCCAGCCACAGCGGCCGGTCCGCGGACCGCTCCTCGCCGTAGGCGTTGACGAGCGCCTGCGCCTCGATCGGGTCGCCGAGCGTGGTGCCGGTGCCGTGGGCCTCGACGGCGTCGACGTCGGCGGGGGAGAGCCGGGCGTTGTCCAGCGCCTGGCGGATCACAGCCTCCTGCGCCGGGCCGTTGGGCGCGGTCAGCCCGTTGCTCGCGCCGTCCTGGTTGGTGGCGCTGCCCCGGATGACGGCGAGGACGTCATGGCCGTTGCGGCGGGCGTCGGAGAGCCGCTCCAGGACGATCAGCGCCGCACCCTCGCCGAAGCCGGTGCCGTCGGCGGAGGCGGCGAAGGACTTGCACCGGCCGTCGGGGGAGAGCCCCCGCTGCCGGCTGAACTCGGTGAACAGACCCGGGGTCGACAGCACCGTCGCCCCACCGGCCAGCGCGAGCGTGCACTCGCCCTGGCGCAGTGCCTGGACGGCGAGATGGATGGCGACCAGGGAGGAGGAGCAGGCGGTGTCGACGGTGACGGCCGGTCCCTCGAACCCGAAGGTGTACGCGATCCGGCCGGTGGCGACCGAGGGAGCGGTGCCGTTGCCGATGAAGCCCTCGACCTCCGCGGGGATGCGCGGCAGCCGCGCCGCGTAGTCGCTGTACATCAGACCGGCGAACACCGCCGTCCGGCTGCCCCGCAGCTCCCGCGGATCGAGCCCCGCCTGTTCGAGCGCCTCCCAGGTGGTCTCCAGGAGGAGCCG
Source organism: Streptomyces sp. NPDC056527 (assembly GCF_042794475.1). Lineage (NCBI taxonomy): Bacteria > Bacillati > Actinomycetota > Actinomycetes > Kitasatosporales > Streptomycetaceae > Streptomyces > Streptomyces sp. NPDC056527. The sequence goes on along the minus strand of NZ_JBHTTQ010000059.1, from coordinate 6,413 downwards.
GTGCTGCGGGTCGGTGGCCAGCGCCTCGCGCGGGCTGAGCCCGAAGAAGCCGGCGTCGAACTCGGTGGCGTCGGGCAGGAACGCGCCGCTGCGCGTGTACGAGGTGCCGGAGCGGTCCGGATCGGCGTCGTACAGCGCGTCGAGGTCCCAGCCGCGGTCCTCGGGGAAGCCGCCGATGACATCGGTGCCGGAGTCCACGACCCGCCACAGGTCCTCGGGGCCCCGGACACCGCCGGGGTAGCGGCAGCCGATCCCGACGACGGCGATCGGCTCCCGCGCCGCCGACTCGACCTCGGCGAGCCGCTGCCGGGTCTCGTGCAGATCGGCGGTGATCCACTTGAGGTACTCGACGAGCCGCTCCTCCTGGGAGGCCGCGGCGCCCGCGGTGCCCGTCCCGGGGGTGTCGTCGGCGTCCGGCGCGCGCTCGGCGCTTCCGGTGCCGTGGGTGCTCTCGGTGCTGCTTGCCGGCGTCGTCACTTCGACCGGGCCTTCCTGCCGAATTCGCTGTCGATGAGGTCGAGAAGATCGGTGGCCGAGGCCGACTTGATACGGGCGGCCACGTCCGGCGCCGGAACGGCCGAGGACGTGGGCGCTGCCTCGAGTCCGCGCAGCAGCTCCCGCAGTCGCCTGCCGACCTCCGTCCGGGTGTCGGTGTCGTCGTCCGGGGTGCCGGCCAGCGCCCGCTCCAGGGCGTCGAGTCCGGCGAGCGGATCGGACACGGACCCGGCGCCCCCGCCCGCCGCCCCGGCAGGGGCCTGTTCGGCGGCGGCCGCCTGTGCACGAGTGCGCAGCAGAGCGGCCAGCGCCGCGGGCGAGGGGTGGTCGAAGACCACGGTCGCGGGCAGCTTCAGCCCGGTGGCGGCGGTCAGGCGGTTACGGAACTCCACCGCGGTCAAGGAGTCGAAACCGAGCTCCTTGAACGACTGCTCGTCGTCGATGAGGGCCGGGTCGCTGTGGCCGAGGACCACCGCGGCCGCCTCCCGGACCAGGTCGAGCACCAGTCGCTCGCGCTCCGACTCCGGCACCGAGACCAGCCGTTCGGCCAGGGACTTGGACGCCGACGCGGTCGTCGCCCGGCGTGCCGGGGCCTTCACCAGGGCGGAGAAGAGCGGCGGAAGGAGCCCGGCCCCTGCCCGGAGCCGCAGCTCGGCGCGGTCCAGGCGCGCCGCGACCACGGCGGCCGGTCCGCCCGCCAGTGCGAGGTCGAGGAGGGCGAGCCCGTCCTCGGCCGTCAGCGGGACGACACCGTCGCGGCCGAGCCGGTCGCGTTCCCGGTCGCCGAGGTGGCCGGTCAGCGCACTGCCGTCCTCCCACAGGCCCCAGGCCAGGGAGAGCGCGGGCAGCCCGAGAGCGCGGCGGTGCGCGGCCAGTCCGTCCAGCAGGGCGTTGGCGGCGGCGTAGTTGCCCTGTCCCGCGTTGCCCACGACACCCGCGAGGGACGAGAAGAGGACGAAGCCGGCGAGCGGCAGATCACGGGTGAGCTCATGGAGATGGAGCGCGGCGTCGGCCTTGGGGGCGAGCACCGTGTCGAGCCGCTCCGGGGTCAGCGACTGGATCACCCCGTCGTCCAGGGCTCCGGCCGCATGCACCACCGCCGTCAGCGGACGGCCGACGGGCACGGTGGCCAGCAGCGCGGCGAGCGAGGAACGTTCGCCCGCGTCGCACGCCTCGATCCGGACCTCCGCGCCCAGCGCGGTGAGTTCGGCGGCGAGTTCCCCGGCGCCCGGGGCGGCGGGGCCGCGCCGGCTGGTCAGCAGCAGGTGCCGTACGCCGTGCTCGGTGACGAGCCGACGGGCGAGCAGACCGCCCAGTGTGCCGGTCGCGCCGGTGACCAGGACGGTCCCCTCCGGATCCCAGGCGTGCCGGGCCTCTCCGGTGGGCGGCGCGACGCGCGGGGCGGCGGTGAGCCGGGGTGCGTACAACACGCCTTCCCGCAGGGCGAGTTCGCCCTCGTCGGCCGCCACGGCCGAGGTGAGGGCGGCCAGTGAGGCGACCGAGCCGTCGTGGTCGACCAGGACGATCCGGTCCGGGTTCTCGGTCCGAGCCGTGCGCAGGAGTCCCCAGACGGCGGCGGCCACCGGGTCGAGGTCGTCCCCGTCCCGTACGGCGACCGCGTCGCGTACCGCCACCAAGAGCCTCCCGGCAGCCAGACGTTCGTCGTCCAGCCAGTCGCGCAGCAGCGCGAGCAGCGGGGCCAGCGCGGCCCGGACGTCAGCTCCGGTCGGCACGGTGCCGTGCGGCACCCCGTCCCGCGACCTGCCGTACGCCCCCGGGAACGAGGCGACGACCGTGTCCGGCAGCCGTACCGTGCCGTTCGCGACGGCCGCGCCGAGCTCGGCGGGACCGGCGAACACGGTGGCCCCCAGGACCCCCGCGAGCTCGTCCGTGTCCTCCCCGAGCACCGCCCACGCGCCCTCCGACGAGGCGGGGGCCTGCGCCGGGACGGCGACCGGACCGGTCCACTCGACCGCGTACAGGGGCAGCTCTCCCGCGCCCCGCGACCGCAGCGCGGCCAGCTCCGCCGCCGGCAACGGCCGCAGCGCCAGGGCCTCGCAGTCGGCGACGGGCGCGCCGTCCTGGTCGGTGACCCGCAGGGCGACCGAGGTCTCCCCGGTCCTGGTCAGCCGCACCCGCAGCGCCGTGGCACCGGTGGCGTGCAGGGTCACCCCGCTGAAGGAGAACGGCAGCAGGATCTCGTCCGCCGCCCCGGCTCCGCCGGCCGGCGCGAGCGCCAGCGGGTGCAGAGCCGCGTCGAACAGCGCGGGGTGCAGAGCATGGCCCGAGGCGTCGGTGCCTTCGGGGAGGCCGACCTCGGCGTAGAGGTCGTCGCCGTCGCGCCAGAGGGCGGTGAGGCCCTGGAAGAGCGGGCCGTAGGCGTAGCCGCGGGCGGCGAGTTCGTCGTACGCGCTGCCCAGGTCGACGGGCTCGCCGGACGGCGGCCAGGCGAGCTGCCCGGCGGGCGACCCGGCCGGCGCGAGGGCGCCGGTGGCATGCCGGATCCAGCCGGGTTCGTCTCCGGTGCGGGAGTGGATCGCGAGCGGCCTGCGGCCCCCCTCGTCCGGAGCGCCGACGGTCACCTGGAGGGCCACCGTGCCCTGTTCGGCGAGCGTCAGCGGCGCTTCGAGGGTGAGGTCGTCGACCGCGCCCGCGCCCGTCCGGTCCGCCGCGTGCAGCGCCAGGTCGAGGAAGCCGGTGCCCGGGAGCAGCGCCGTGCCCTCCACCGCGTGCTCGGCCAGCCAGGGGTGGGTACGGAGCGAGATCCTGCCCGTGAACACCACCTGGTCGCCCTCGGCGAGCGGGACGCTCGCACCGAGCAGCGGGTGCCCGGCCGCGTCCAGGCCGAGTCCGTCCGCGTCGACGGCCGTCCCGGACCCCTCCAGCCAGTAACGCTGCCCCTGGAAGGGGTACGTGGGCAGTCCGGCCGGGTCCGCCGGTCGCCGCGCCGGACGCCACGCGCCGGGCGAGGTGCCCGCCACATGCGCCTCGGCGAGCGAGGTGGCGAAGCGCCCCGGGCCGCCCTGGTCGCGGCGGAGCGAGCCCAGCGCGACCGCCGGGGTCCCGGCGTCCTCGATCGTGTCCTGGATCGCGGTGACGAGCACGGGGTGCGGGCTCACCTCGACGAACGTGGTGTGCCCGTCGGCGAGCAGCCGGCGCACGGTCTCCTCGAAGAGCACCGGCTCACGCAGATTGCGCAGCCAGTAGGCGCCGGTGAGCTCCGTGCCCGCGAGCGGGGCATGTGTGACGGTCGAGTAGAACGGCACGTCCGCCGTGCCGGGGACGACCCCGGCGAGCAGTTCCCGCAGCTCCTCCTCCAGCGCGTCGACGTGCGGGGAGTGCGAGGCGTAGTCGACGGGGATCGTCCTGGCCCGGACGTTCTCGCCCGTGAGCAGCTCCTTGAGCGTCTCCAGGGCGTCGGCGGCGCCCGAGACGACCGTCGCGGCCGGGCCGTTGACCGCGGCGATGTACGTGTCGTCGAGCAGCCGCTCCCGCACCGCGTCGGCGGGCAGCTGGACGGACAACATGCCGCCGGTGCCGGCGAGGCGGGTGATGGCCCTGCTGCGCAGCGCGGCGACCCGGGCGGCGTCGGCGAGGGTGAGTGCGCCGGAGAGGTAGGCGGCGGCGATCTCACCCTGCGAGTGCCCGATCACGGCGGCGGGTTCGACGCCGTGGTGGCGCCAGAGCCGGGCGAGCGAGACCATCATCGCGAACAGCGCGGGCTGCACCACGTCGACGCGGTCGAGCTCGGCGGCCTGCGGATCGCCGGCCAGCACGGCCGTCAGATCCCAGTCGGTGTGCGGGGCGAGCGCCTCGGCGCACTCCCGTACGTACGCGGCGAACTCCTTGCTCTCCGCCATCAGTTCACGGCCCATCGCGAGCCACTGGCTGCCCTGGCCGGGGAAGACGAACACGGCGCGGCCGGGTTCGTGGCCCACGGTGGAGCCGATGACCAGACCGGGGACCTCCTTGCCTTCGGCCAGCGCGTCGAGCCCGGCCAGCAGGTCCTCGCGGTCCCCGGCGGCGACGACGGCACGGTGCTCGAAGCGGGTACGGGCCGCGAGCGCGTCCGCGATCCGCTCGGCGGGGACGTCGGGGTGCCCGGTGGCGTAGGCGCGGAGCCGCCGCGCCTGGTCCTTCAGGGCCTCCGCGGTCTTCGCCGACAACAGCCAGGGAAGCGCGGGAAGCTCCTCGTTCGCCGGCGTGGCGGTGAGATCGGCGTCGGCCTGCTCGATGATGACGTGCGCGTTGGTGCCGCTGATGCCGAAGGAGGAGACGCCGGCCCGGCGCGGCTCGTCACCGGCCGTGTCCCATGCGCGGTCCTCGGTGAGCAGCCGTACGGTGCCGTCGGACCAGTCGACGTGCTCGGTGGGCCGGTCGACGTGGAGCGTCTTCGGCAGCCTGCGGTTGCGCATGGCCATCACCATCTTGATGACACCGCCGACGCCCGCGGCCGCCATCGTGTGGCCGACGTTGGACTTCAACGAGCCGAGCCAGAGCGGGTGTTCGGCGTCGCGCTCGCCGCCGTAGGTGTTGATCAGTGCCTGCGCCTCGATCGGGTCGCCGAGCCGGGTGCCGGTGCCGTGCGCCTCGACGGCGTCCACCTGCGCGGCGGTGAGCCGGGCGTTGGCGAGCGCCTGGCGGATCACACGCTCCTGCGAGGGTCCGTTGGGCGCGGAGAGGCCGTTGCTCGCGCCGTCCTGGTTGGTGGCCGTGCCCCGCACCAGGGCGAGGACGGGATGCCCGTTGCGCCGGGCGTCGGAGAGCCGCTCCAGGAGCAGCAGGCCGGCCCCCTCACCCCAGCCGGTGCCGTCCGCGGCGTCCGAGAAGGCCTTGGAGAGCCCGTCGGGGGAGAGCGCCCGCTGGCGGCTGAACTCGATGAAGCTCGTGGGACCCGCCAGGACGGTCGCGCCGCCGGCCAGCGCCAGCGAGCACTCGCCCTGCCGCAGCGACTGCGCCGCCAGGTGCAGCGCCACCAGCGACGACGAGCACGCCGTGTCCACCGAGACGGCCGGGCCCTCCAGACCGAAGGAGTAGGCGATACGGCCCGAGGCGACGCTGGCGGTGGTGCCCGTCGCCAGGTACCCCTCGACGGCCTCGGGGGCCTGTCCGAGCCGGGTGACGTAGTCGCCGGCGACCACACCGGCGAACACGCCCGTGTCGCTGCCGCGCAGCGTCGTCGGGTCGATCCCGGCCCGCTCCACGGCCTCCCAGGCCGTTTCCAGCAGCAGTCGCTGCTGCGGGTCCATGGCCGTCGCCTCGCGCGGGTTGATCCCGAAGAACGCCGCGTCGAAGCGGTCGGCCCCGGTGAGGAACGCGCCGCGCCGGGTGTACGAGGTCCCGGAACGCGTCGGATCGGGGTCGTAGAGGCCCTCGGTGTCCCAGCCCCGGTCCTCGGGGAAGTCGGTCACCGCGTCCGTGCCGGCGGCCACCAGCCGCCACAGGTCCTCGGGCGAGGCGACCCCGCCCGCGTAGCGGCAGGCCATGCCGACGATGGCGATCGGATCGTCGTCGCCGGGCGCCACCGGTCCGGCCGCCGGCCGCACACCGGCGGGGGCGGGGGCGGAGGCGGTCTCGCCGAGCAGCCCGGTCCGCAGATGGGCGGCGAGCGCCGCCGGGGTCGGGTGGTCGAAGACCAGCGACGACGGCAGACGCAGTCCGGTCGCGGAGTTGAGCCGGTTGCGCAGCTCGACCGCGGTCAGGGAGTCGAAGCCGACGTCCTTGAACGCCTTTTCCGGGGCGAGGGAGTCGGCGGCGCCGTGGCCGAGGACGGCGGCGGCCTCGGTCCGTACCAGTGCCAGCAACTGCCGGTCGCGTTCCGCCTCGTCGAGGGCGGCCAGCCGCTCCGTCAGCGAAGCGGCGCCCGCCGAGGCCGCCCGCCCGCCCGCGGCCGCGCGCCGGGTCCGCGGCCGGACCAG